>NZ_JAMOKT010000026.1:0-89312 GCF_023656795.1 Parabacteroides caeci | reverse complement strand
TTAAAAAATTAATAATAAAGCATAGGTAGACATCCTAAAATATGTTACCCAAAAAACACACAACTAACTGTTCGCAAGTTAAATACAATTATTATACAACATAAATTGAAAGCTAACATATGGCGTCAAGTTCATCATCAACTGACACGGAAAGTATGGAACGGACGGACATTGAAAACATGAGGCGGATACCCCTTGCGGACTTCCTCGCACGGTTGGGGCACGAGCCTGTACGAAGGAGCGGCAACGAGCTGTGGTATCGTGCGCCGTACCGAAACGAGTGCACGCCCTCTTTCCGTGTGAACGTGGCGAAGCAGCTCTGGTATGACTTCGGTTTGGGCAAAGGCGGTGACATCTTCACGCTTGCCGGGGAGTTGGCGCAAAGCGGTGACTTTATGGAACAGGTGAAGTTCATTGCGGATGCCGCCAATATGACGGTTGATAGGTTAAAAATGCCGACCTATCAACCGGAGCCGACCGAACCCGTTTTTGAAAGATTGGAGGCAGTTCCGCTGCTTCGCTCTCCACTGACGGATTATCTGGCGGAACGGGGCATCCCTTATGCTGTTGCATCCCGCCACTGCTGCCGCCTGAACTACGGTGTGCGTGGTAAGCGGTACTTTGCCGTCGGCTTTCCGAACGTGTCGGGCGGCTATGAAACCCGAAGCCGCCGCTTCAAGGGTTGCGTGCCACCCAAAGATGTGTCACTGATAAAGGCGGAAGATACCGCTGCCGACGTGTGCAGCGTGTTCGAGGGCTTCATGGACTTCCTGTCCGCCGCCACACTCGGTTTGGCGACGAGTGACAGCCTTGTGCTGAACTCCGTCGCCAACGTAGGTAAGGCGGTGAAACACTTAGACGGGTACGGGCGCATCGACTGTTACCTCGACCGTGACGAGGCAGGGCGCAGGGCAATGGAAGCCCTGCGGACACGCTACGGAGGAAAGGTGACAGACCGTTCCGGCATCTATCAAGGCTGCAAGGACTTGAACGAGTACCTGCAACAAGTATCAAGAAAACAACAAAAGAACAACAATCTAAAAATCAAAGAATAATGAACATACTGAACAACAAGAACAAGAGAACATCAATCTTCAAGGCATTGGCATTTTGCCTCGTCGCCGCAGTGTCATTCACATTCGTATCGTGCGATGACGACATGGACATCCAGCAATCCTATCCCTTTACGGTGGAAACCATGCCCGTGCCGAACAAGGTCACAAAGGGGCAGACGGTGGAAATCCGCTGTGAGTTGAAAAAGACGGGCGATTTCGCCAATACCCTCTATACCATCCGGTATTTCCAGTTCGAGGGTGAAGGCACACTGAAAATGGACAATGGCATCACCTTCCTGCCCAATGACCGCTACCTGCTCGAAAACGGGAAGTTCCGGCTGTATTACACGGCGCAGGGTGACGAGGCGCACAACTTCATCGTGGTAATAGAAGATAACTTCAAAAATTCCTACGAACTGGAATTTGACTTCAACAACTCAAACCGCTCCGATGATGAGGAAGAAAAGGTTGTTGGCACCCTGCCTGCCGGTTACTATCATCCTGTTATGAGCCTATGAGGAAGTGCAGGATGATACTGACGCTCTGTTTCCTTTCGGCGGTCTGCTCTTTGTGGGCGCAGGGCAACCGCCATAGAGAAACAGGTAAGGGAACGGGACTATACCATCTGTCCCTGCATGAGAGGGCTTTCTTGTGTACGCGCTACTTTGAGGGCTGGCACTCGGAGGGTTGCTATCCATACATAGGCTGGGGTCATCGTTTACAAAAAGGCGAGAAATACTCGGCACGCACCATGACGAAGCGGCAGGCGGACGCACTCCTGCGGAAAGACCTGCGGAAATTCTGTGCCATGTTCCGACAGTTCGGGCGCGACAGCGTTTTGCTTGGCACGTTGGCTTTCAATGTGGGTCCTGCGAAGCTCTTGGGAAGCAAGCGATACCCCAAAAGCACGCTAATTAAGAAGTTGGAGGCAGGCGACAGGAACATTTACCGGGAATATATCGCTTTCTGCCATTACAAGGGGAAACGACACGCCATGCTGCTCAAACGGAGAAAGGCGGAGTTTGCGTTGCTGTACGTTCCGTAACATGGAAAGTGTCTGACAAATGAAAATCCGATGAAGTCGCGACTTCATCGGATTTTCCGCTTTTCATACATTCGGGATTTTTCCTTTGCCGATTACCTCACCGTCCCTGCAATGCTCGATGATGCCGGGCGAAAATCCCATGTCCCGATTGCAATATACCGGATATAATCCGCATACTCCTGACCTTGAAAATTCCTGCCCGTGAGGTTTTTGAAAATCATCCTTATGCTTGTCCCCTCATCGCTGTGCAGGATGATTTTTCCGTTCTGTCTGATTGCTTCCATGACTAAAACTTTGTTTTTGTGAATACTATCGTAGATTAGGACTGCGGTTTCTTTGCCTACTTTCTTACCCGCCATCATGCTCATGAAAGAAAGTAGGCGGCTTCTGCCGCCCGCCTCTCAAAATCGGGTGTAAAGTCCCGTTACCATCGTGAACATTTCTTCCAGCATATCGCAATAGATACCTTCGTGCGTGGCTATGTCCTTCGTCTTACACTCGAACGTCTTTTTGCTGAACGTCCTGCGGTAGAAACGCATATTGTAAAGGTCTAATCCTGCGTCATAGATGATGTCAAGGCGGTTTGCGCTTGTCCTGTTCCTCGCAAGGCTCATGCGTAAGCCGTTGCCCATGTCTATGAAGTCCTTGCTTCCCGTCATGGCGGCAAAGCGTCTGCCGCCTATCTGCTCTAAAATCGTCTTTGCTATCATGCTTTTCTTGGTTTTAGGTTGGCGGTGCGGACACCGCCAACTTGTTCAACATTCTGTTATCTCGGCAATGGGCGTGTTTCGTTTCAACCACTCCATAAGGCACTTCATATTGTACTCGCTTGTGATGACTGCCGTATGGCGGTCAATGGCGGTAAACCTGCTGCTCTCGTAGTCGTCTATCCACCCTTTTAGGGTATCAACTCCCCACGCTTCGGCATCGTCAAAGATGCCGTCCAATACTTTGATAGGCTCGCTGAACTTCACTATCAGCGTTTGGTAGGCTGCGTTCATCGGTTGTCCTCCTTCCCTTCTTTTGCCGTAAGCCACTTGTCCCGTGCGGCTCGGCACTCGTCCAACGTGGGTTTGACACAAGAGAACAACTCTCCGTCCAAAGGGTGGCGGTAGTCGTACTGCACAAGTGTCCGCTTGCGTCTGCCGATACCCGATTGGAAACGCTCGTATTTCTCCGTACCTGCTTCCGTGCAGGTGCTTACTCCGTTAACGGTCATTCGTGTTGCCATAATCATCTATTTTTGAATGAATTTTTCTAAATACTTTTCCTGCACTCCGAGTGCTTCTGCATAGACACTCAATTGGGCAGCATAGTAGGTACGGTAGTAACTTCTCTCCATTTCGTTCTTGGATAATCCGATATGCGCCTTTATATCGTTCAAATGTCTTTTGACGATATACTTGTAGTAATGAAGTTTCCTCTTTCTGTCCATAATCGTTGCTTTTAATGGTCGTTAAAAATGTACTGACAGGACTCTGTTTTTCATTACCATTTCGGGGTTGCTCGTATAGCGTTGGTGAATCCAAAAGTGCCTGCGTCCGTAGCCGTAATGGAAGAACTTGTCAAGTTCGTGTTTTTCGGCAAACTCCTTTACACCCCGTCTTAACTGCTCCTCACTCGTTGTCAGAGTGAGGAGGTTCACAAATTCAAGAAACATCGTGGGGATTTTATCGTCCCACAAGCAAACCATGCTTTCAAATCTTACTTCCATGTTGTTCAATATTATAATTATAGGTTGATATTATGCTGCGTTCATCCGCTGACGGATAAGGCTCATGTTACTGTTCACAAGGGCGATGATGCGGTCGTGGTACTCGGTGTTCTCGTTGCATACGCCACGGCACTGCACCACCTCAAAGGTTTTCAGTGACACCTCCACCGTTTCTATGCGCCTGCCGTCTATCCGTGCGGAGAGTATCAGGGAATTTTTCCGATTGTGGTAGCCGCCCACACAATGGTGCATTAGCCTTCCTTCCGTTTCCATTTCCTCCACGCTTTCAATGACCTTGACAAGTATAAGGTTGTCAGAGAATGCAAGTCCGAAAAACATTCCTTTGGTTTTCAGATAATTCTTCTCGTCCTCAATCGCTTTCATGCGTTGCTGTTCCGTCCGTTCACGTTCCCTTTGTCGGTTGCGCCTTGCCACCAGCTTGTCGTGTTCGGATTTGAGGTCGGAGGGGCAGACGTACTTCGGGCTGTTCGTGTCCTTGCCGAAATGCCGCAGGAGGTCTATGGTGTCGCACCACATTGAGCCGTCCGAAATGGTGTAGCCGTTGCGGATACATATCTTCACGGATGCCCAATACCTCTCCATGTCGAAACGTGATGTCAGATAGTGGTGCAACATCGGGTATTGCCCTGCCTTCATAAGTGTTTCGGCTCGGCTGTCGGAAAGCAAGGCAGGGATGAGTCTGGTCGGCACTATGTCATGGAAGTCACCGTCAAAGCCGTTCCTGCGCAATACGTCCAAAACCTTGGACTTGGGATATATCGGGGAATAGGCGATGTGGCGGTATGCCGCATTGTCGCTGCGGACTGCAAGCGGAGAGCCGAAGGAGAACGTGTCGATGTAGCGACCCAACACACGCTGTATGCCCACCACCGCCATGCGCCCTTGTGCGTTCCACCAATACTGCCCGATTTCAAGCGAATAAGGCTTTGCCTTACAGCCTTTCTCCATCTCCACGACAAGCAGGAACTTGCGCAGCACTTGGTATTCTCCGCTCGTGGTGAGGACGGTGAAATACTGCTTCTGCGGAAGTTTGCGCTCGAAAGTTTGGCGCACTTTCAGCCTTGCACCGCACTTGGGGCAGGTGCAGCTGTCGCTTGGCTCTGCCATAAGCCAGCCGTGTCCGCAGTCCATGCAGGTGGTGCGACCTTTCGGCAGTCGATAGGCGTAATGGTCTATGCACTCACGGAAAGCCCAATCCATTTGCCGTTTGGTTATCGGACGAAGGCTTTTGCTTTGGGCAAGCACAGCCTTTTCAAACTTGTTTCTCGGTTTCATGGTCAGAAGTCAAATAATGAGGGTTCTACTTTGGTTTCTTTCTTCGCTGTCGGCTTGTTGCGGTTCTGCAACTTGCGGAGTTCTTCCTCTTGGTATTGGCGGACGGCTTTCTGCCGTGCCTCCGCTTTTTCCTCCGCCGTGAGTTCCACAACGTGGTTCACCGCCACTTGGCATTGGATAGGCTTGCCCACCTCTATCTCGTTCTCGTCATAGTAATGCACGGCTTGTCCGTAAATCTCCCCGTCCGTGAAGCCGTTGCAACCACTGTTCTTCACATAGTTCAGAATGTAGGTGATGCAATCGTCCATGTTCTTGGCAGGGTTGCGGTAGTTCTTGGCAAAGAGCGCATCTTCCGCTGCACGCTGCTCCAAATACATCTGTATCGTTCTCTTGAAATGGTCTGTTCCTTTCATATCGTCAAATTTTAGCTGGGTTGTCATTCAGATAAAGTATGTCGCAGTCCTCCACTTCGGCAGGTAGTCCGAAAAGTGGATAGTATGAGAAGTACGGCTGTGCGTTGCCGTCCATGTCCGTGAGGGGCGAAACGATTTGCACCTGCCAATCGCTTGTCCATTTGTCTATCAAGCGGACTTCTTCCTCCGTCAGCCCCGCCCGGTCACCGCCCGTAAGGTAACACAAGCTCCATGTAGGTATCTTTTCCGTTGTCTTGTTCATATCGCTGTCATTTTAGATTGTCTGTTTCAGTATTCCTCTCCAATAGGTCGGCTCAACCTCGCTCAAAAGGAAGTCCATGAAGTCCTTTCGTGCGTCCTTGTTCAGTTCTCGGTAGAGTTCACGGAACACGGATATGTTGCCGTTGATGTACGTTTCCACCATATACACGAAGATGTTGCCCACCTCGTAATATCTGCACTGCTGTTCTACTGTCTTGCTGCTTCTCTTTGCCATGTCGGTAGGGGTTAAAGGGTAAATAACCAAAGAATAAATCCGAAGAAGGCGATAGTGGAAAGGATAGCCACGATTACGCCTATCGCCACTCGGAACACTCCGTTTACAATCTCCATGATGATGTCCCAAAGGATGCCGAACATCCCGAAGGCGGTGCGCACCATCAAGCCGCATATCGCAAGCCCTATGTACTGCGCCATTTGTCTGAAATTTGCCGTTGCCGTCATATTTTCGCTGTTTTTGATTTTTTGTTTTTTAATGCGGATTCAAGAGCTGAGGGAGTTGAGTTTCAAACTATCTATCTGCCTCTCGTTTATCCGACATTTTTTTAATGCGTCTTTCTGTCGCATCGGTCGTTTTCGTTTCGGGTGCTTGAAAAGGTAGGGATTAGGGAATGCAAGGTTTTTCGGCCAAAATACTACCCGCAGGGCTGGAGATTTTTGCCGGAAACAGGAGGCTTGACCTTGCTTTCCCGTCCAATCCCGGAGTTACCTTTGCGCCCAGAACGGAAATGACTGTCTGATGCGGCCCACTGAAAGGCGCGAAAATGGAGGTAAACGGAAGTGGAGGCAGATTAGACAGGAAAAACTTCAAAAGAGAAATCCGTAAAAAGAAGAAGCCTCAAAGGAAAAGGAATATC
The DNA here is from genome assembly GCF_023656795.1 of Parabacteroides caeci. Lineage (NCBI taxonomy): Bacteria > Pseudomonadati > Bacteroidota > Bacteroidia > Bacteroidales > Tannerellaceae > Parabacteroides > Parabacteroides caeci. The sequence continues at coordinate 82,653 of NZ_JAMOKT010000026.1, read as the reverse complement.
GCCGGAAGCGTGAAACCGGGCAAACCACATGCAAGGAAGTATGATTTTATATGTTCGGCCAGACTTGTCAGATCGGGCGGATAAAATCATTCTTCCCGGTTTGCCTGCTGTGGGTGACGGCTTGTGCCATTCATGGGCAAGCGGTCATGCACGGCTTTCCGCTTACGGCTCAAAGGAACAGCAAAAAAGAAAAAGTCCTCTGAAAATCCGTAAAAGCACCTCCTTGGCATAAGCGCAAAAAGAAATGGGCCTCGCGTCATAAGTCTGAAACGATAATCGCTCGTTCAGGCGTGACGCAAAGCCCTTTTCTCCGCTTATGCGGTAGTCGGCATACGGTCGTCCAAAATCCTTTTGGGCGATGGTGTACCGACGGACAAAACCGCTTTTACGGAAAAGCCCGCAAAAATAAGGTGAAAAAATCAGGGAGATTTTGTCTTAATCTCCCGTTTTATTTGTACTTTTGCACTTGAAGAGTTCTTTGAAGGTTACGCAACGTGCAGAAGGATGATGCAGTAGATAACTAACTAAATCGTAACCTATTACCATAATGAGCGGATAATGCATGCTCATTTTCAATATCTTAGACCTTTCTCATAACTTCGCATGACAAAATTACTTCTTTTCATTCAATTTCAGTTCTTCCATCAAAACATTATACTCGACTTCATCCTTGCTCATCTTGTCGTACCAGTTCTTTTTCAGCACCAACGTAGTGATAGCCAGGATCAGGATGCTGGTTATCAACGGCATGCCTTCACGGATCACGATATACATCGGAATAATGGTCAGACACATCTGCCAGATAATGCCGATGGCCACATTGAACATATCGCGTTTGAAGTTTTTATTCGCCTTCACCTGCGGATATTTGGCTACAACCTTATTATAAACAGGTTTCCAGTAACCCCACGGACGTACGGTGATGTAGAAACGTTCCAGTGTTTCGTCGTCTACCGGAGGAGCCGCATAAGTACCGACGATACAACCGATCAGAGAAACAACCAGCAAAACCGGGAAGTAGAACAACGGCAGCATCGGAGCATTGTTGGCATACTCGCCCACCCTTTCCACAAAATGTCCGTCTACCATCGTATAGCCGTCGAAGATGAACGGGCATACCATAGCGGCCAGGATACCGGTAATCATTCCCCAGAAATAACCGTTCCCGTTAAAACGCCACCAGTGCCATTTCAGCAGGTTGGCAGCAATATATCCGCCATACAAAGCAGACGTGATCCATTGCAGGACGGAGTTTACGCTTTCCACGAAGAAACCGATCACCACACTGACAACAACCACCGCTACCGTTACGATATAGCTGGCACGGATCATCGTCTTGTTGCTGGCATTCGGGTTGATATATTTTTTATAGATGTCATTTACAATATAAGCAGGCGCCGCGTTTGCCGTTGAGGCAAAAGTAGACATAAAGGCGGCAAGCAATCCGGCAAGCAGCAATCCGCATACTCCAACGGGCACGAACTGGTTAATAGCATTCGGCAGGATCAGTTCGAAGTCGATCGCTCCGGTCTTTGTCGTCAAATCCAGGTCCTTGAAGAAAGCCAGCGCCAGGATCGTAAATCCCATAATCATCAGATAACGCGGGATAAGCAGGATGACAGGAACAGAACCGCTCATTAAGGCTGCTTCCTTACCGTTACGGCAGGAAAGGATCTTCTGCATATCGTAGTTGGGGGCAGGTCCCGCCATACTATTAAACACTCCTTTGAAAAGCATCATCATAATAAAGATCCCGAACAAACCGAACTGGTCGTTCATTATCTTTGTATTTACATCGCTGAAAATGTCGGTCCAATGCAAATCAAGGTTCCACCCAGGCATCAGACTATCCCAACCGGCAGGTACGATAGAAGCAATCGTTTCAGGGCTTACCTTCATCATAGCGATAACGGCAATCGTGATACCGGCAACCGTCATAATGGCAAACTGAACCACATCGGTCCATACGATACTCAGCATACCGCCCAGCATCACATAGATCGTGGCGATAGCTGTAAAGAATATACCGTAAGCATGCGGCACGTATTCAGCCGGTATATCAAACGGGACATACTGGGAAACAAAATCCCACGGGAAGAATATCTCCATAAATTTACCCACGCCGATAAAGCCGTAACTAAGGAAACCCAGCACACCGATCAGGGCGTAGATAACGACAATCGTATGCGACAGGCTGGCGCCTTTGTTCTTTCCGAACCGTGTCTGTATCCATTCCGCCCCTGTCAACACATTCGACCGGCGCAGCCAGACAGAGAGATAGACCATCAAGAAGATCTGGTTAAATACAGGCCAGAGCCAGGGCACCCAGGCACTTTTAATTCCATAAATAAAGGCTAGTGTAACCATCCACATAGTACCAGAGATATCGAACTGGCCGGATGCATTAGACAAGCCTAACATATAAAAAGGTAGTGTTTTCCCTCCCAGGAAGTAGGAGTCCATGTTTTTCGACGCTCTTTTCTTTAACACTAATCCGATGACGATCATGGCCACCAGATAGAGTCCGATGATAAAGATGTCGATTGGTTGCAATTTCATGATATTAAGTTTGTTTTTAGGTTTAACGTTTGACAAAGATATATAAAAAATGGAGAAAGTTATAAATCCTTCTGTGGAGAGTGAAGAAAGTAACTTTTCCTCTCTCGAGAGGGGGCAGGGGGTATGTTAATGCTAGTCATATAGGCGAACAATAACACACCCCTTATCCCCTCTCAAGAGGGGAATCAGTTACAACCAGAGTTATAGATAATCTACTTAGTCGATCGGGCAGACAGAAGAGATCATGCCGAATGTATCGTTGTCATTCAGGCTCCAGATAACTTTGTTGTTACCGTCGATCTCCATCAACTGCGGGTTGTTTGATTCTTTTGCACTGGGGTCGTGTCCCTGCCAGTTACAGATATACAGACCGTTGTTTGATGTAGGCAACAGCTGGGCAACAAAGAATAAAGAAACACCTTCGATATCCTTTTCGCCGATCCGGCGGATTACTTCGCCTTTGTCCAGATTTACTTCCATCAGAGAATGTCCGTCACCGCAAGCTACCATGTAATTGCCGTTGTTCAGCAATACGGTGCTGTACGGAGTACCTTCCAGCTTCGTTGTTTTAATCAGTTCGCCGGCCGGAGAGATTTCACGTACTTCAGATGTAGCGAAAAGAGGCATCAGATAATTGCCTGCCTTGTTCTTGTTCACCTGGCGGAACTGAGCATGCGGGTGGTCGATACCTGTTTCGTATACAGTTTCTGAAAGTATATCACCTTTCGGGCTTACTTCCATGATCTTAGCCGGATGGCCGCACCATGCCAACAGGTAATTACCGTCGGGCAATACACGGGCAGTCTGCATCTCGCAAGTATCCGGAGCCGGAATGTTCCATAACTCTTTCTGATCGCGGGTAATCAGTTTTGCACCTTTTTTATAGGCGAACAGGATGTTTCCGTCCGGAGTAGCAACGGCTGAATTACATTCCCAACCTTTTTGTATAGGATGCTCCCATTCTATCTGCTTTGTATTCTTATCGATGATAACGACCTTATTCCAGCCTGAACCGGCCAACAATAATTTCTGAGCCTTTTGCTGGCAGGAAGTGGCAGCAAATAAGAAAAGAGCAGAGCACAATAATGTGAATATTTTCTTCATGGCAATTCAATATATGTATTATGTTATGTTTAGATACAACAAGGGGCAGAGCAGAGCCCCGCCCCTTCGGAGTATAATAATTAATTACTTAGACAAATCCTGGAACTTTTCAAAACCTTGTTGCGGAGTCAAACCGTCATGAACCACTGCGTGAACAGCCTGGATCATAGCGACAGGATTTTCAGACTGGAATACGTTACGTCCCATGTCAACACCGGCAGCACCGTCGTTGATAGCCTTGTAACACAGTTCCAATGCCTCCAGTTCAGGTAATTTCTTACCGCCTGCAATCACAACAGGAACCGGACAAGCAGCAACTACTTTTTCGAAACCTTCGCAATAGTAAGTCTTCACGATATTTGCACCGTTTTCAGCACAGATACGGGAAGCCAGACCGAAGTAACGAGCGTCGCGTGCCATCTGTTTGCCGACAGCAGTCACACCCATTACAGGAATACCATAACGAGTTCCTTTATCTACAGCCTTGTACAGGTTGGCGATCGTCTTCGCTTCGTGTGCTTCGTCACCGATAGCCAACATCACAGCCATAGCTGAAACGTTCATGCGGATAGCATCTTCTATGTCGATCAGAACATTGTCGTTCAGGTCAGTCAGGATAGAAGTACCAGCATCCGAACGCAAACAGATAGGTTTGTTTGTTGTTGTCGGGATTGAAGACTGAAGGATACCGCGTGTACACATGATACAGTCGGCATATTCAACCAGCGGTACAATATTCAGGTCGATACGTTCCAAACCTGAAGTCGGTCCCATGATGAAGCCGTGGTCGAAAGCCAACATTACGGCTTTGCCTGTTTTCGGGTTGAAGATACGTGATAAACGATCTTTCATACCCCAAGGAAGGTTTTCAGCACCTTTCACATGGAAACTTTGTTGCTGAGAGTTAGCAACACCTAAACCGAAGTTACTGCCTTCTCTCAAATCATCTAAATCTGCCATTTTTCTATTTTCTATATTTAAAAAAGTTAGTTATTCTATTATAATGCTTCTGCGAAAGAGGCAAACATACAGCTCCAGGAAGTAGCACCGCTATCGGCGTAACCGATAGAACGTTCGCCGTAGTTACGGGCACGTCCGAAGTTTGCTTTCATGTTGACAGTTTCTTCAGCACCTCTGATAGCTGCTTCAGCACCTGCTGTCATGATTTCCTTGACATCGTCTGAAGTAGATGCTTCGATTGCTTCGATTGCGGGGATCAGGGCGTCCATCATGGTTTTATCACCCTTCTTAGCCTGTGTCTGTTTCTGCACATTTGCAAGGCCTCCGGCAAACATCTTCTTCACAGCGGCAGCATCCAGTTCAGTACCGGCAGCATTGTCGCTCATTCCAAGGAAAAATGCTCCTAACAGCGTACTTGTCGATCCGCTTGTTTCCAGCATCACGCCAAATCCCATGTCATTCAGCATAGATTTGAATTCCGTTCCTTTCTCGCCAGCTTTCACTACAACAGAGAAAGCAGTTACGATAGCCTGTCCGTGATCGCCGTCACCGATTACCGCATCCAGTTTAGAGAATTCTTCTTCGCGGGCTTTGATATGCGTTAAGGCGTTATTCAGCATACCTTTGAAAGCCTCAATAGTCAGTTGTTTCATGTTTATTTGTTTATTTACCGATAGTTGTCCAATACGGTGCGTTTGCACTCTTGTTCTTTAAATAGTCAATATGATCTTCATCCAAAATACCTACGATCATCTGGAAACCGGCTTGTTCCTGAACCGTCAGGATTTCCTGGATACGGCCGAATACTACTTCCAGACCACGTGCTTCCAATTCTTTGTAAGCCTTGCGGAAGATGATATTCAATTCCATATGAGTAGTAGCGCCTACGCCGTTGATGATAAGCATCATCTTGTCGCCAGCCTTCGGTTGCAGTTGCTGACACAGCAGGTCTACCATTTCGGCTGCAGTAGCATCGGCAGATACCAGCGGTTTCTGGCCGCCACCACCTTCACCGTGCTGTCCCATACCGATTTCCATGATACCGGCAGGCAGGTCAGTGATTGTAGCATTGTTTTGCGGATGAGTACAAGAACGCATAGCAACAGCCAAAGTAGCTACTTTTTCGTTGTAACGTTCGCCGATCTCGATCAGTTCGTCCAATGATTTGCCTTCGTCGGCAGCAGCACCCAGAATCTTATACAAAGGTACGCAACCAGCCAAACCGCGACGATCGTTTGTCGGAGCACCGATACCGGCACTGATATCATCGTGAGTCAGAAGTTGTTTTACTTTGATGCCTACGCGTTCTGCCAGCTGGCAAGCCATGTTTGCACTCATCACGTCGCCTGAGTGGTTCAATACAACCAACAGGATACCTGCTTCGCGTTTCATCAACTGCAAAGCCTGGAACAGACGCTGTGCACCCGGAGCTGCAAATACGTCGCCTACTACGGAGCAGTCGAGCATACCGTCGCCTACGAAACCGCTCAACGCAGGTTCGTGGCCTGAACCGCCTAATGTAACGATAGCTACTTTGTCTTCGCTTTTCGGATTAGCGCGAACAACAACGTTTTCAGCAGCCAGCTTTACCTGATCAGGATAAGCCAATACATAACCTTCCAGCAATTCCGGAGTTACTTGTTCGGGATCATTTATAAATTTAGTCTTAATTTCTGCCATGGTGTTTTTCCTCCTTGTTTCGTTTAGGTTTATAAATTATTTAATTTCCATTAATTCGATTGCGATGCCTTCTTCTTCGATGAAAGCGATAGTCAGATGTTCGTCGCATACAGCCGGGCCAAAGATCACTTTCGCATCTTTCAGCGCTTCGTCCAGTGAAGGAACTGTATAAGCGATATGACCATTTGATTTAACCAATTCAGGCAGACAACTCTTTGCAGGATCGTCAAACTTCAGGAATTCGATCTTGTTAGGGCTCTTGCTGTAATCGGTTAACCATACGTTCAAACCTTCGTTGAACATTGCACCTTCTTGGTTTTCGTTGGTAATGATACCTACATGATTAAATGTTCTCATGATCACTAAAATTTAATGTTTAACTTCTATATTAATAATTCATTCGTTTTATTCTTCTTTCGTCTTATTATACCCGATCCTTGACAATATTCCGAGGATTATCACAACTGCACCGGCTATATATAAATAAGTAAAGATTCCATGTACATTATCGTTCTGTCCGTACGAGTGCATGCCGCTCAGGAAATAATTCACTCCGAAGAATGTCATCAATACGGATGAGAAAGCAACGACCGAGCACAGATTGAATAACCAGTCGCTATACCAGCGTCTCACCAGATGAAGGTGAACAACCACGGCATAAACCACCATCGTAATCAATGCCCATGTTTCTTTCGGGTCCCATCCCCAGTAACGTCCCCATGACTCGTTCGCCCAAACGGCACCGAGGAATGTTCCGATCGTCATCAAAGCTAGACCTACCCAGAGCGCCATTTCATTGACGATAGTCAGTTCTTTCACACGGGCTTTCAGTAATTCCGTATTTTTCTTTCCGGCGATGCTCGTCATCACCAGGTTCGTCAGTCCGATCAGACAACTGATACCGAAGAAGCCATAAGCGGCAACGATTACAGCTACATGGAACATCAGCCACGGCGATTTCAGTACCGGAACGAGCGGATTGATTTCCGGGTCCATCCAGTTCAGTCCGGAGACGAATAGGATAATACCGCCGAACAAAGTAGCCAGTGCAAAGGTCACCGTACTGCGTCTTACAAACAGCAGACCTGCCAAGACTGTCGCCCAGGCAACATATACCATTGTTTCATACGAGTTACTCCACGGCGCATATCCGGCAATATACCAACGCATCCCCATGCCGTACATATGTAAAAGAAATACGGCCAACACGCCTATTCCCATTATCCAGAGACCTGCCTTCATCCACTTCTGCTGTTTGAACAGCATGGCGAAAGAGAGTACAAGCATCAATCCTCCCAGGATCAGATAGCCTTTCTTACACTGACGGAACACGTCCATCTTGTTATATTTCAATTCAGTCTCTATCTTTTTCGGAGAGATATCCAGTGTTTTGTTCTTTGCCTGCTGATAAGTACTGATCATGTCGATCACCTCATTGGCTTTCGACCAGTCGCCACCCTGCAAAGCATCCTGTACTTCGGCCAAATACCAGCCCATGATGCGGGAAACAAACATGGAGTCCTTGCCGGCAAATTCGGACAAGTCATCACCGGGGGCATACCATTTATGGTTTGGGTCGTCCTCTTTCGGGAACAGGTTCAACATCTGGTAATTGATCAACTGGTGGAAGATGTTGATCTGCTCGTCCAGTTTCAGCAGGTCCTTGTCGAAACGGGTCCGTTCGGCAGGCATCTTGTTGTAGGCTTCCTCCAGTTTCTGTTGCAATTTATAATCGCCTTTATTATCGAACGCCTGAAGATAAGCACATTCGCCGTCTGTCAGGTCATAATAATTAGCCAGTTCTTTATTGGATAAAGCAATAAAAGGAACGCGCATCCACATATCCGGCATGGAAAGCAGGCTCAACAGGAACTGGTCGGAGTTCAGATTTCCGATCTTATCCGACTTATGCAGCTTACGCAGGATTTCCGAAGAAAAGGTATTGATAGGCATCATACGGCCGCTATGCGACTGGATCGGCAATGCGCCGAACTTAGCGGCATGTTCCGGAGACACCGCATATTTCTGTACGGCATCCAGCATGGACGAAGTTTCTTCTTTTGCATTTACCGACACCGATAATGCCAGCAAGGCGATAATCATTGTTGCCGATTGTGCAACAGAGCGAAATTCTTTCAAACGACGGCTCAACGCCATAAAACGGGAATTCTTCCCTACCAAGGATAAGATAAGACCGATTACCAACAACAGGTAACCTGTATACGTTATATTCCGTCCGGCTACATCGCGGTTGACGGAAAGTACGGTACCCTGTTCGTCCGGATCGTAAGAAGCCTGGAAGAAACGGTAACCTTTTACATCTAACACATTATTCATAAATACATGTTCGTGGCGTGTTTTACCATCTACATGCACCAGCAATTCGCTTTCATAAGAAGACGGACTGGACGAACCCGGATAGCGGGTTAAAGTAAATTTCACCAATTCTACGGTGAAGGGTAAAGTGTGGAATGTTGTCAGATCGCCCTGGCGGACTGCTATCTGATCGGTTGATTCTCCTTCGCGGATATGAAGGATACCTTCTTCGCCGAACTGGAAGGACGTGAGGGCGCCAAGAAGGATAATGATAAAGGAAGTATGAACAACCATTAAGCCCCATCTGTGCAGTTTGCAATACTGGTACTTAACAGCAATGACAATAAAATTAACGACTAAGAGGAACTGCAACAAAAAGAATAAAGGGGAATAATAAATCATTGCTTTAGCTGCTGCTGTTCCATGATACTTTTCTATAAAAGTGGCGACAGCCAGGCCAAAACCATAGAGGAGTAACAAAACAATTGTTGTTACAAAGGAAGATAGTATTCTTTCGAGAGTTGCTTTCATTTGTTGTTTTATTAAGTTATGCCGCCAAAGATAAGAATTTTCAATTAAGTGACCCCGGCCTTACCGGGGCCACCTAATAGATTTTATCTATATCTAGGACATATCTTACCGATTAGTCTTCGATGATTACACGGAAACCTACGTTAAATACACGCTGGTACGGATAGTAAGCCTTACGTGCATAAGCAGTAGAGAATTTCGGACGTTCGATATATGAACCACCACGAACCACTTTATGATCTGAAGTCAGTTTTGTCTTCGGATTATACGGATAAGGCACATAGTCTGAACGGGTCCATTCTGAAACATTACCGTGCATGTTATACAAACCGAACGGGTTGGCTTCATACACCTTTTCGCCTGTCTGGATCAGCTGACCGTCGTCTACTCCTTCTTCTTTCGGCAGATAAGTATAATACTTATACCAATAAGAATTCGGAGACATCGGTTTCGGGTCTACACCACTTACTGCGAACAGTAAAGTAGTCTTGTCAGCCAGGTTTTCATATTTACCGAAGTCAGTATTCATATCACCATACCAGAAATCACTGTCGCTACCTGCGCGGCAAGCCCATTCCCATTGTGCTTCTGTCGGAAGCGTAATGTTCAGACCTGTCTTTTCGCTCAGTTGCTTACAATAATCCATTGCATCATTGTAGTTTACACGGATTACCGGTTGATTCGGCTCGTTAGCCGGATAACCCTGTACCACGTGGTCTTTCCACAACTGGTCTACGAAACGGCTGTCATGATCCGGATAAATCGCATTGAACTGCTGGTTGGTAATTTCCATTTCACCCATCCAGAACGGTTTGTCGATCTTCACCTTAGCAGTAGGATAAGCATCAGATTCGCCATTATAGCTACCCATTACGAATTCACCGGCAGGGATACGAACGAAATTGATCTTCACGCCCGGAGCGATTTCAACCTCTTTACGGTTGCTCGTTTCCTTTGCAAGCATATCTTTGATAGCTGCTTTGTCGAACGGCCAACCTTTAGCTTTCACATTCTTCACCTTTACAGGAGCTGCTTTTTCAGGCATAACCGGAGTGATCGGGCCCTGAGCCTTCAAATAAGAAGCGTAGTCAGCGATTTCTTTCTTCCAGTCTACACCCATGCCATTAGCATATTTGTCAGTCAATTCTTTACGACGTTGGATCTGATCGAATCCCTGGTACGGGATGATTTCCTTACCCAGAACGTTTGCATCGAAGTAACCTTTATCAGGAGCATTATAGTCGATCCAGTTGTACAGTTTCAACCATTCTGCGTCAGTCAGTTTCACGTTATGGTGACCCTTCTTCAGGATACGAACCAATTCGCTGGTGTTCGGATGATATTCATACGGCTGAAGAACAACCATATCACCTTCACCACCCTGACGGTGTACGTACGGATGAATGTTCAGATAAGATGTGCCATAACCCAGTTTGTCTTTCTTACCGCCACGCAGGTCGAATGCCTTGCCTTCGCCATTATGACAAGCGATACAAGCACGATCCAGGATAGGCTGAATTTCCAGGTCGAATGTGAATGAACGAACACCACCTTCAGGAGCCTTCAACGGAGCAGCCGCTTTCTGAGAAGCCATCACACGTTTCGGAATAGGAATCTGATTCTGGTCTTCGTGACAACCGATACAAGATACCACTTCACCCGGCTGGCCGGTTACCCAACTACGCATCCACTGAACAGCAACGCCGTCCTTGTCGATCGGCTGGATAGAGATAGGAGTATTAGCCGGAACTTTGAAGATAGCCGAACCGTCTTCTTCAACAGGTACAGTACCTAACAAACGTTTGATATCCCAACCACTCTGGATACCATGCCAGTTGTGGTCTGAACGAGTCTTCACATAAGCATATTCATAAGCATGCAGACGAAGTTCTTTTACAGTTCCGCGAGGAATACCGCGCAGACCTTCACCTTCATAAATATCCTGAATAAAGATAGTAGCTTCTTTTTCATTCAGCTTCACACGATCAGGAATTGCCGGAGGTGTTTTTGTTTCCTTCACCAGGATCGGGCTGATATAACCTTCACCTTCTGCCTGCATCAGACAAGTTACGTTATCATAGATGTCGACCAGATAAAGTCCCCACAAAGACTGCGGGTCTAACTTGGCAGCAACCAGGAAATATTTGTCATTCAGCGGAGTCGGTTTAACGAACTGAGGCCATACGCCATTTACCAATTCGTCTTTGATCAACTCCTGGATAGGACGGTTACGGTGAGGAATTTCCTGAACCATACCCTGTACATTCTTACGTCCCTTTGTCGGGTCGAAGATGATCAGACGTCCTGAACGGGCAACACCGTGGTGTCCTGAGATAATACCAACGAAAGCAGAACCATGTCCGGGCAACGGCTGAATGTCGAACGTACTGTTCGGGAACATTGAACCACTACCATACAAAGCCTTGTTCTCTGTTCCGTCCGGATTCATATGCATCACGATACGAGAATAATAGTGAGTCAGGTCAGTATATTCCCAACGGGTATACATCACACGTCCGTTATTCATTACAACCGGGTTCCAATTGGCATCCTGGTCAAATGTCAGACGACGCAGATTCTTCTGTTCCGGAGTATAAAGAACCATATTACCAACCGGGTCATCACCACTTACACAAGGAACCCCCTGGTAACCGATGTTGGAGTTAGCAATAATACGTCCGTCCGGAAGATAAGTACCATCATAGAATTCCAAGTCAGGTTCTTCATTCTCGATCAGCTTTTTGCAGCCTGTTCCATCCAGTTTTACTTCGTATACATTCCAACGTTTGTCGTTCTCGCCCATCAGGGTTGTGAACATAACGCGGTTTGCATCCCAGTGCATTCTCAAGTCAGCGATAGAGGCATCGGGAACGATCGGTTTGAAGATACTCTTCATCTGCATGTCACCACGCAGGTTAGACAATTCAACGATCTCTGCATCGAAACCACTACGGCGGGCAGATTCCTGATTACTCCAGTTATTAGCTTGTGTTCCCAAAGACGGAGCCATTGCCTGACGAGCAGTAGAGCCTAATTTATAACGTACGGCAACGATCTTGTCAGGATCCAGTAACGGGTTACCTAACAAAATAGCTTTCTTATTATCCAATGCCTTGCGGGCATCGGCAATAGCTTGTTCGTCTCCTTTGTAAATGCCACTGAAACCTTTCTGCTGAAGTTGTACCAATTCATTCAGCATCGGCTGATATTTAGCAGCATCAAAACCTTTCTGCTTGCTCATATCTGCAAATGCCAACTTGATAGCATCGATATTCAGCCATTCCAGTTCGCCCTGAAGCGCATAAACATCCTGAAGTTTTTCAAACAACTCCAGATATTTACGGATTTGTGTATTTACATCTTTTTCGTTAGCGATCTGCTGAACGACACTCTTATAATAAGAGCCGTCTTTCAACTTACCGACCATTGCTTCTACTGCTTGTTTTTCAATAGAAGCATCCGGGGTGATCAACCAAGTGTCCAAACCGTCCATCATAGCGCCCAACATACCGATCTGTTCCGGATATTTAGCGATCAGCTCATCGCCGACAAACTTCGGAACAACGTTCAATGCCTGGAAATACACGCTACCGCCGGAAGAAGTATCGTCGATACCTACTTCAGCTTCAAAACGAACATATTCACCTTTAATAGGATAAACCAAAGTTCCGTTTGCATGGCAGAAAACACCGTGTTTGTATTCTTTGCCTGCAATGAAAATCTCATGGTCGTAAGCATTAATATTCATTTTTGGCTTTGCCCAACCGGCAACACCATATTCGAAAGGAACTTCATCCAACCAAACAGCAGTACCGTCCGCTTTAATCAAACGGGCATTACCCCAAACAGCCTGGTCGTAATCAGAACCATCCGGACCTCCGGCAGTGATAAGCACCAGCTTATCTACGCCTTTCAAGTCAACAGCAAAAGGTTCTGCTTTTTCCTTATGCTTCTTGAAAGAGGAAATAATCGGCATTCCTGTTTTCTGAAGCTGGGTTTGCAGTTCCGTTTTTGCTTTAATTGATGCATCAATCCAGGTATCCGCCTTCTTTTGTTTCGGCGCAGCCGAAACAAAGAAAGAAGTAGATAAAAAGAGTGATACTAATAAAAAATATTTATTCATGTATCTCAATATTAATATAAGGTGTTAACAACTACGATTGGAGTTAGAGAGACGCCTTCGAGTTTGTGAAGCGCAAACCGTCATTGTCATGATAACAAGCCCATTCGTCAACGATAGCACCTTCCGGTCCTGCCATCATGAAGTGGAATGATTCAAGTTCTTTCAGACGCAATACATCACCGACTTTCTGAACTACGAAGTTTTTGCTCTTGATAGGTCCGTGACTTGCAGGAATTGCAGGAGCATTCGGAGTTTCGTCACCAAGTACAGAGAAGTTATAAACCCATCCCTTTTCAACCATCCATGATTCGTGTTTTGCAGGGAATTTAGTTTTTACGTGAGCGTGTTCAGGGATCATCTGTCCCGGAAGCAGGTAAATAGCGTGAGCGAAGTATCCGTGTTCTGCATCGTTGATCCAGAAAATACCACCCATACCAACGTTTTCAAAGTCACCCAGACCGAAGTCTGTAACCCACATGTCTTTAGCCATCAGTTCGGTGAAAGGAACATCATAGAACTTAAACATGTCTTTCATTGCTTCGATAGCTACTGCCTGATCGAATTTGCCGTCTTTGTAGAAATCGGCGTTTGTGTACTTCTTAGAATAAGTCATTTCTTTATTAGTTTTACAATTAGAATTTTTATCGCATTTGCTCTGTTCAGTGCATCCGCCCTCTCCGTTACAACAAGTAGCGTCACTTGTTTTGTTGCCAGTACATGCAACCATAGAACTTAATAAAAGCCCCACAGCCATTGTTTTAATACTCAATCCTTTTTTCATTTTTGTTTTAATTTATGTTAGTAATATTTGCTTTATTTCGCCAAACGGTCAACATGATATGGCAGGGGTTACAACACCGCTATTCCCTCTATCTCTATTAATAATTCATCCCGACAAACATCAGCCCACATATATGATATGGGGATATTCAACTCATACGCATTCAAAAGCCTTTCAGCTTCCTCAAAGAAAGATTTCTCTTTCAGGTAGACCCGAAGCATTTTCAATTTCGCCTCACCGATCAGTTCAGCGATATTCTCCATCGTAATATGAAGCTGACGCTCCAACCCCACTCCTATCAAGCTCTCCTCGCCACGGATAGCCGCAGTTCCGGAGATATAGATCACCTCACGTTCTCCAAATGTCATGCTCTTGGCGCGCTCGAACTTCGGAGTCGTCTTTTTGCTGTGGGCCGGCTCCAGTACTCCTTCGGAATAAGCGTGGGCAGCCACCTGCAATTTATTGTCGATCGGTGTTGCATAACAATCCGGATTCGAGAATACAGCAGCATCCAGATCAACCAGTATGCCTCCCAGATTAGCACCGATACCCGTTGCTGCCGGATAACCGTTTTCCCAGGTTGTCATGGCATAATAATCGCTACGGGCATTATTGAATATCTGGTAATGCTGGTCTTCGCCGTCAAACTTAGTGATCTGCTCGATATAGTTCCACTGGCGGATAATGCTGTTGATCGGGAATCCTTCCTTCCTCAACAACTCCGATACCAGCTTGAACACTTCCTTCGACTGTTGCTCGATACCGAAATTAATCACATCGCCATGGAAACCTCCGGCAAACAGGAAACGGCCGCTGCCATTTACCAATACCACATACGGGAATGTCCCGATATGTTTATATGTAATATGGTCTCCTTCATCCGGCGTATATGTATGAGCCTCCAGTATCAAACCTCCGTTCAATGGCGGCTGGGATACATAACTCAACACCGGTTCATGGTTCCCATAGTATTTACGTACTTTTTCACGCAACATAACGCGGCGCGAAACATATTGTTCATTATCATCCGGCATGCCGAAAAAGGCCAGCCTGAATATTTGTTCGTTCTGCGGTAATTGGGCAAGCAGCTTATCCACCATTTCCTCAAAATCCGCTTTCTCTGTAGTGTAAATGTTATAACGTATCTTCTCGCAATAATTCATCGATCCCTCCTTTTAGAGTGAGTTTACATATTCAACCAAAGCCTCAATATCTTTCTTGGATACCTTCTTATCAATTCCATGCTTGTGCACTTCAAAGACTTCCTCCATTGTAGCTGCACGACCATCGAACAAATAAGGAGCCGTACGCCAGACTTCTCTTAAAGTCGGAGTATCCCACCCTTTTTCAAACTCGATATCTTCACCGATACGATGCATCTTCATGTCTGTATAATAAGGTCCGCTATGACATTCACCACATTTTAGTTTTTCAAAAACTTTACGTCCTTCTTTCGCCTTATCGGACAATTCGCCGTTCACCAGCAAAGGACTCGGCACCGGACGCAATGACGTCAGATATTCATCCACGCATTTTGCATCATCTTCGGTAATATCGAAAAACTGGATGAAGTTATATCCTGCACGCACGGCAACCTCCGCAGAAGCACGGATTCCCGAAATCATATTGGGAGGAGTCACATGGCTAAACAACAAACTTTTGCAGTTCTTTGAGTTTCCTACGCCATCGTTCATCAAATCCCAGTTCATACCATCCGTACGAGCTTCCCCCGGGTGACAACCGTTACAACTCTGCCAGTTCTGGAAACAGTGGGAGGCGTCGTTGAAATATTTTTCTCCTTTATTTATATTGCTTTCCGTACGTCCCGGATTCAATTCTGTCGACGTTACTTCACGGGTATTAATATCCATTACATTCAGAACATCGGCAAAATAAGTAGGAACAACCAGTTTCTCGTTGGTCAGAGCCATCGCACGGGGACCGTTACCCTGCAACGGAATACGGTCGCGGATACCATACAGGAAATTCAGGTCATAATCCAGCATCGCCTTATTGGGATAGGCTTCAAACTTTTCACGCAAAGCCGGATGATCGATCACACTCACCTCGTGAGTACCGGAATGTGAAATAAAGATATGGTCGTCATTACAATCGATGCTCCAGATACCAGCCGCACCTCTTTCCGGTTCGTCAACAACAACTGCACCGACAAACTCCTGCTTTTCCGTATCGATGATACTGAAAGCACTCGTATTCATCCATCCCTGCTGCAACTGCGAAGTAGGAACAGCAAAACGTCCCAAGTTATGCGACACATATACATATTTTCCGTCGGGCGTAATACAAATGCCACGCAAAGCATTACTACCGTTTGCCAGCTGAATATCTTTCACTTTGGTAAAACCATCCATTTCAATCACAGAAACACAGGCTGCCACATAATCCAGGTCCGCACGTTGTGCCGGCAGGAAGTTTGTTACATACATATATTTACCGTCTTTACTGAATACGGCGGACTTCGGTTCGCGAAGCACATTAACCGTGCGTAGTACTTTATGATTCACCGGATCAATTTCCGACACCGTGTTTTCGAACTGGTTACAGACATAGATTGTCTTTTTATCTGGTCCGAACATCGGATGGCAGGCCCCCGACCCTGTAGGGATAGCAGCTTCCACCCTACCCGATTCCAACAATAATATCTGTAACTTCCCCGTCTTCTCAAAGGTCGTCACATATGCTTTATCGCCATCAACCAGAATACCGGTCGGCGTTTCATCCATGGGGAAAGAACGCAGTAGTTTACCATCAGCAGAAAATATATCCACCCGTTTCACTCCTTTTTCAGTCAGAAGCATTTCCCCTTTATCATTCAGTTTTATATCAGTTGTAAAAAAGGGCGGATTATCAGCCGATGCAAATGAGATGCAACAACTGACAAAGCATGCCATCAATGAAGTTTTTAATATGTATTTACTTGTCCTCATGGTATTATTTATTTTTTTGTGTTTTTACTATATCCTAATTCAGCCGAAATATTCTGAGCGACCTCTTTGATGCTCGCAACCGTTGAATGGAATATTTCTTTTGTTAACCTGTCTTTGGGGCCCGATATCCAGATGGCGCCACATGGATAGCCTGTGTAGTTAAAGATAGGAGCACCTACACAGATCACACCATTCAATTCTTCTTCATTATCCATAGCATACCCCAGCTTACGGACTTTTTCCAATTCTTCCAGGTAAGCATCCCGGTTAGTAATCGTCCGCGCATTATACTTTGCAAATGTCATATACGACAAATACCGGTCGCGGACCGTGTTTGGCAGATAAGCCATAATCGCTTTTCCGGGTGCAGAACAATGTAATTCAAATGATTTTCCCGGCGATAGAACAAAGCGGAACGTATGATGTCCCTGCGCCTGCTCTATAAAAATTCCTTTCTCATCTCCTAGTACACCAAAACAGGCAGTCTCCCCTACTTTATCACGTAAATCACGCAAACAAGGCAATACTGTCTCCAACAAATTATGTTCATTCAACGATCTGAAGCCCAAAGTTAGCAATTTTCGGGACAATTTGTAGCGTTTCGTGTCTTCATTATAGTTAAGATAATCCAATCGAACCAAAGTGTTCAAAATACGATAAGCAGTAGTCTGGGAGATATCCAGCTTATTCTTAATATCTTGCAGCGTCTCACCCTGTGAACGAAGCGAAAGATATTCAAGCACCGCAATTCCTTTCTCCAAATTCGGCACCTTATAATTTTCTTCTCCTTTTTCCATATTTGGAATAACGCTTTCCATATTTGAAATATTGTTTCAGATTTGAATCAAATATAAAAGAGTCACGTTAAAAACAGGTAAGATGTTTGTAAAATATCGTTAAGTATGCTGTAAAACATTCAACCTGCAAAAACTATTATTCCCGTTTGTTCGCTTCTACGATCCTGCGTTCTTTGAGTTCCCTTATTTTTTCCTATAACTTACCACTGCCAATACATTAAATAATACAGCAAAAAGACAAACGACAATGAAATGTCCGCTCAAATCGGAAAACGAGCTGCCTTTCAGATAAACCATACGCATCACTTCTATAAAATAACGTACCGGATTAAATAATGTTATAGTCTGTGCCCATTGCGGCATACTGCTGATCGGGGTAAAAAGTCCGCTCAACAAAGCAAATATAATCAGAAAAAAGAAAGCCGTGAACATCGCTTGTTGCTGGTTGGACGATATAGAAGATATTGCCAGTCCCAAACCAGTAAAAGCAATCAGATAAACTGCCGCAAACAAATAAATAATCCCCATATTGCCGACCGGCAGCAAACCGTAAATAATCCATGCCACAATGGCTCCGATCGTCAACAGGATAAAACCGATTACCCAGAAAGGAATCAGCTTCGACAGCAAGAACAATGTTTTGGGGACAGGCGTCACATTAATCTGTTCGATGGTTCCTTTCTCCTTCTCGCTGACTATATTCAGGGCCGAAAGGAAACCACCGATAACCGTCAACAAAAAGACCAGGATACCTGGCACCATATAATTCTTATAATTCAAATGCGGATTAAAAAGAGCTGTTGCCCGCACTCCACTGCTCACGGCAACAGAGGTGAAACCTTTATCCCTGTTAAAATCCTGAATAATCTGCGTGAGATAAGAACTACCCATCCCTCCTTTTGTTCCGTTCACTGCGTTCGCAGCAATCAAGACATCCGCCTTTCCTTCCCGGCCAAGTTCCTGTTCAAACTTTGCCGGGATTTCAAGCAACAGGTCCGACTCGTTACTTTCTATCGAGGTGATCGCCTGATCATAACTGGAAGACACATCGGTCAGCCGGAAATAACCGGACGAAAGAATCTTTTCGACCAGCTGCACAGACACCACGGAATGATCATGGTCAATCACTCCCAGATTGATATTACGCATTTCGAAATTGGCGGCAAAAGGCAGGATAACCAACTGCATCAACGGCACCAAAAAGATGATGCGCGGTAAAAACCGGTCGCGCTTGATCTGCTTAAACTCTTTTTCAAGTAAATATCGTAATGTTTTCATAACTTCTTATCTCACAAACGAGTCTTAAAACGTTTCACACTAAGAATCACCAGGAATATGACCATAAACGACAGTATTCCTATCTCCTTCAGGATGGCTCCGGCACTTAACCCTTTTATCATCACATCTTTCACTGCGATAATATACCATTTGGCCGGCACGATATTGGAAAGCCATTGCAATATATCAGGCATATTCTCTATGGGAAATACCATGCCGCTAAGCAAAATCACCGGCAGCATCAATACCATAGCACTAATCAGCATGGCAGCCTGTTGCGTGTCGGCTATCGTCGATATCAACAGACCGAGGCAAAGGGATACCAGGGCGTACAGGATGGAAACTGCCACCAGCAAAACCAGGCTTCCCGCAATCGGAACCTTCAGCAGGAAATAAGACAGGGCGAGGATTGTCGCCACATTCACTATACTCAATAAAAGATAGGGAATCGCTTTTGCCAGAATGATATAGACCGGTTTCATCGGCGAAACCAGCAACACCTCCATCGTACCCATCTCCTTCTCTTTCACGATGCCTACGGAGGTCATCAGGGCGCATATCAGTATTAATATCAACCCCATTACCCCCGGCACAAAGTTGTAGGCACCTTTCATGGTGGGGTTGTAAAGAAGGTGAGTGACCGGCGTGATGCCAGCTTGCATAAGCTGCACTTTTTCTTCCGGCTGAAAGAGATTTCCCTGTATCTCCGCTTTGGCCGAAGCGATGATGGTGGTTGCATAAGCGGTCAGCTGGGTCGCTTCGTTCGGGTCGGTAGCATCTGCCAGCAACTGGATATCCGCATCCGCCATGGAAGCATATTGGGGCGGAAAAACAACGACCAGTTTAATCTTACCCTGTTTAAAGAGGGATTGAGCTTCCGCTTCGCTGTCTACCATTTTATACAAATCAAAATACTCGCTTGCCCCCAGATGTTCGGTGATTTTCCGGCTCACTTCATCCCGGCTCTGGTCGAACACGGCAATCGGCACACATTTTATTTCCGTCGTAATCGCATAACCGAACAGAATAATCAGGATAATCGGCATAGCCAATAAAATCAACATGGTCCGTTTGTCACGGAAAATGTGGAAGAATTCTTTACGGATAAAAGATATAAACTGTTTCATAACTATTCACCTCTTGTTGCTTTTCGCGCCAGGGCACGGAACACATCATTCATATTTTCGGCATGGAAAGACGATTTCAAAGCAGCCGGACTGTCCAGCGCTTCGATTTTTCCGTCTACCATAATAGAGACACGGTTGCAATATTCGGCTTCGTCCATATAATGGGTGGTGACAAAGACTGTGATATTACGTTCCGCCGCTTTATAGATCAGCTCCCAAAACTGGCGACGGGTAACCGGATCGACACCACCCGTCGGCTCATCCAGAAAAACAATACGGGGTTCATGGATGATAGCGACAGAGAAAGCCAGCTTCTGCTTCCAGCCTAAAGGCAACGCATCGACCAACGTGTTCCGCTCGCCTTCCAGATCCAGTACATCAAGCAGTTCGTCCGTCTTCTCCGCCAGCTTTTTCTTCGGCAGACCGTAGATACCGCCGTACAAACGGATATTTTCCCAGACTTTCAAGTCACCGTACAGAGAAAACTTCTGACTCATATAGCCGATATGGCGTTTGATCTGCTCAGTCTCCTTATATACATCAAAACCTGCCACACGGGCTTTGCCGGAAGTGGGTGTCGACAGTCCGCAAAGCATACGCATCGCCGTCGTCTTTCCGGCGCCATTGGCTCCCAGGAAACCAAAGATCTCTCCTTCTCCCACTTCAAAGCTGATATGATCTACCGCGGTAAAAGTTCCGAAGCGCTTAGTCAGACTGTCTGTTTCTATTACGTTCATTGTATATATACTTTTATCAGATAAAATTCTCATATATTATGATACTGCATTCTCATATATTATACAATTCTAATATCATAATATATGAGAATTTTCTATCATAATATATGGTATTACATTTCACTCTATCGTTTTTACAAAGCCATAAAGCAATCTTCCACACTCGGCTCGACCGATTCAATGGCGACATCTGCATATCCTTTATCTTTCAAGAACTGCATCAGGGCATTCATCTCCTTGCCATCTTCCTTTAATGTCAGATGATGGGCATCACCAAAGGCATAACAAGAATAGGTTCCCGGAAAAGAACGAAGGTCCGTCAGCAGCCTGAACATGGATGCCGACCGGACAGTCCACAAATGCCTGCCGAAAGAAGCACGGATGCCTGCCGGCGTATCGACGGACAAGCACTGGCCGGAACGCATCAAAGCAATGCGGTCGCAACGGGAAGCCTCATCCATATAAGGAGTGGAAACCATAATCGTAATGCCTTGCCTCTTCAAGCGGCCCAGCATATCCCAGAACTCCACCCGGGAAACTGGGTCGACACCCGTTGTCGGTTCATCCAGAAAAAGGACTTCGGGGCGGTGAATCAAAGCACAACTCAATGCCAACTTCTGTTTCATACCTCCAGACAATTTTCCTGCTTTCCGTTTTTTAAAAGGTTCTATCTGAACATAAATGTCGTGAACCAGGTCATAGTTAGCTTCTACCGTCGTATTAAACACGGTAGCAAAGAAATCCAGGTTCTCTTCGACCGTCAGGTCCTGATACAACGAGAAACGGCCGGGCATGTAACCGACCATCGTACGTATCTTTTTATAATCACGCACGACATCCAGTCCACAGACAGTAGCCGTCCCTTTATCCGCCAGCAATAAAGTCGTCAGGATACGGAACAAGGTGGTCTTCCCTGCCCCGTCGGGACCAATCAGGCCGAACAGTTCGCCGGGACGTATATCCAGGGAAATATCCTGCAAAGCCTCTACCTGCCCGTAGTTCTTACTGACCGACTCTATCTTTACTCCATTCATCCCCATTCATTTTCAATTCTCAATTTTCAATTATTCAAACACCGTTTCCCCATACTGTCCTATCTTGAGATAACCGTCGTTCTTAACAGCAATCTTGATGGCATAGACCAGATTGGCCCGTTCGTCCTTTGTCTGGATTCCTTTGGGAGTGAACTCCGATTTATCGGATATCCAGGTAATCGTTCCCGGATATTCGCGCCGGTCGTCCTCTCCATAATCGGCAAAGACACGGACTGTCTGGCCCTGTTTCAATGTCGAAAGTTGGTCGGACGTGATATAGGCACGCAGGTAAAGCAAGTCGGTGTCGGCTATTTTATACAGAGGCTTACCGGCGGCTGTCACTTCACCCGGCTCAGCATATTTAACAAGAACGGTTCCTGCCTGGGGATTTACGATACGGCTTTTCTGTAACTGGTCGTCCAGCTGCATAATCTGGTACAGGATACCTTCGGCTTCCGCATCGGCACCGCCTGTTGTCTTGTTTAGCGTAGAATACTGCGCATCCAATTGTTTTTGGAGGTATTTGATATTGTTGACGATGTCGTCCACCTGTTTCTGGTTGCCGGCTTTTGCCTTTACCAGATTCTCCATACGTTGTTGTTCCGTACGGGCGGTAGCAATCTGTTGCTCCAGGGCGGCAATTTGCTTGCGAATATCCGGTTTACGGATATCGACAGAGCGCAGACCGGCCGAGAGTTGCATTTTCTTCAAATATAATTGAGTGCTGTCGACATATCCTATCAGGGCGCCGGCATCCAGGCGGTCGCCTTCCTCTATATTCAATTCCATAATCTTTCCGTTTGCTTCGGAAGAAACGAGGATTTCCGTCGCTTCAAACGTGCCGGTAGCATCGAAGTCGCCGTCTCCCCTGTTACATGCAGCCAGGCTTAATAAAGCGGTTGCTATTAATGTATAAGAATTCAATCGTTTCATATTCTTCTTCATGATTCTTTGTGATTATTCATTATTCGTTGTATACATATAATTATAGACGGCATTCAGATGCTGGATGCGATGGGCGGCAGCGGCTTGCTTCGCCAGGTCTTCCGCATTGATTTCGCGGATAAGGTCGGTGACGGAGATAACGCCGTTTGCCAGCTTCACCTCCGCAGCATTTTTGATGCTGGTACGCAGGCGAATTATTTCGTCATCCGCTTTCATCAGGTCGGAGATTTTCTGTATTTCCGTATTTTGCTGCATCAGTTCCAATGAGGTATTAAACAGGAATGTCTCATGCTGCACCTCCACCTGCTGACGTGCCGTAGTCACTTTACGGCGGTCATTCTTCAAGGTATACAGTTTACCCATATTCCAGGAGAGGCGTACTCCCGCTATATAAAACGGATTAAAGTCATCCTCCAGCATATTCAACCCCGGACGGCCATATCCGCCCTGTACAAATGCCCCCAGACGAGGCATTAAACCACTTGTAATCTGTTTGTTTTGTACTTCCAGCAAATAGCTTTTTGCATCCAGCGCCCGCAATTCGGGACGGTTTATGTCTCCGGATAACGGATTGCCCGGTATGGAAGGGACAACCAATATCCTGTCTTTATCATAAGGCTTTCCTATCAGTGCACTCAGCATTCTGCCGAAGGCGACACGGGAGGCTTTCAGTTCGATTTCTTTCTGACAGGCATTCAAGAGTTCCACTTCCATACTTTCGCGGTCGGACTGGTTGGCCACACCATTATCCATCATCGCTGCTATCCGGTCGATATTAATCTGCAACTCTCTCTGGAGCAATGCGTTCTGGCGGATCAGTTCCTCCTGAAGCAGACAACCGAAATAAAGTTGGTTTACCCGGTCGTTCAATATATAGAGGTCGCTTTCCAGCTGTTCGCGGTCGGCAGCAGCCTGTGCTTTCGTCAACTGCCGGGTGGAATGAATTGTTCCGCCATCCCAGATATTCTGATTCAGTTCGGCCACCACCTGATACTGGTCTTTGCTTAATGTCGGAATCTCCAGTCCCGGAACAATCGACGAGAGTTTGTCCGCATCAAAAGGTAGTTTAGTCACATCACTCTGATAGGTTGCCTTTGCATTCACCGTCAGTTGGGGCAACCAGCCTTTTCCGGCATTCGAGAGATTGTATTGCTCCGTCTGCCCGATCAAACCGAACTGCCGTATCTGGGGATAATTGGCACGGGCCCATTCATAACATTGTGTCAATGTTATCTGCTCCTGCCCTTTTACGGTACCCGACAACAAGGGGAAGCATAAGAATAAAATTACACAAATCCGTTTCATAGGGGTATTTATTAATTCGATGTATTATCGTCCGGTGTCAGCAACCGGATCATTATATCAATAACGAAGGGAATCCGTTCCCGCAAAAATTCTTCATATTTCTCTGCATCGCCTCCCATAAAAACAGCCGTAAACGGGTTACGCACCAGCATGGGGAAAACCAGCAGGCTTATCAAGGTAGTCGCCACATAATATACCGGCAGCTTCTTCAATACACCTCTCTCCATCTCATCCTCCATCTGTTTACGCATTCGGATGATTGGTTCAACCCGTGCGGGATTCTTCAGTATGGAATGATAGATATGCTCCGGATCACGCTGTAGTTCATTTATAACAAAAACAGGGAACAAAGGATTCCTCTGCAACGTTCTTACATATTGGTCGATAATCTTCGGCAGCTTCTCCAGGAAAGAGGTATTCTCTTCCATAATCGCCCCCAGGTTCGGAAGCAAGGCATCTATCAACTGGTCGAAGATCGCATCGAACAACATTTCTTTCGTACGATAATAATAATGTAAGGCCGTACGCCCGATACCTGCTTCGGCAGCCACGTCGCCCATCTTGGTCGCTTCATATCCTTTCCTGACAAAGACCTGTTTGGCCGCTTCCAGGATTCGGTTCTCCATTGTGATTACTTCTTCTGTACTCATTGTATATCTTGTTTTACCACATTTGTCATCACTGACTGTCAAATATGTCTGACACTTTTGTTTGACAGACATGTCAAAAGTAATATAAAAAAATAAGGATGCAACTACTGTACCCTTATTTTAATATCTTTTATACGATGAGGAGAATATTCTTTTTAATCTTATTCCCCGTATTTCTTAGCCAGACCGCCTTCGGAAGTTTCTTTGTATAAACTCGGCAGGTCATTACCCGTCTGTCGCATCACCTCTACCACCTGGTCGAAGCTCACACGATGTTTGCCGTCCGAGAAGTTCGAGAAAGTATTTGCATCCAGTGCACGCGCTGCGGCAAAAGCATTACGTTCGATACAAGGTATCTGAACCAAACCGCAAACCGGGTCGCAAGTCAACCCCAGGTGATGTTCCAACCCCATCTCGGCAGCATACTCGATCTGAGCAGGCGTTCCACCAAACAACTGACTGGCAGCACCGGCAGCCATCGCACAGGCAACCCCTACTTCTCCCTGGCAGCCTACCTCCGCTCCGGAAACCGACGCATTGGTACGTACCACATTCCCGAACAATCCGGCCGTAGCCAATGCACGCAGGATACGGGAATCGCGGAACTCACGGGTATCTTTCAGATGATATAGCACCGCCGGCATCACCCCGCAGGAACCGCAGGTCGGAGCCGTCACAATCTTACCGCCGCAAGCATTCTCTTCGGATACAGCCAGCGCAAAAGCGTAAACCATACCACGGCTTTTAATGCTGCTGCCATATCCTTTGGCACGAATCAGATAGTCGGATGCTTTCCGGCGTATACCCAAGCCGCCCGGCAAGATACCTTCTGCTTCCAGGCCGCTCTGCACCGCCTTTTGCATCACGTCCCATACTTCCGCCAGGTAATCCCAGATTTCCGGTCCTTCGCATTGCTCCACATATTCCCAATAGGAATGTCCGGTCTTTTCGCACCAGGCTTGTATATCTTTAATCGTGCTCATCTCATAGACCTGTGCCGTTTTAAGTTCGTTAAAACTTTCGTTGGCAAGCGTACCGCCGCCAATACTGTACACAGTCCACGATTCCAGCTCTTCGTCGTTCTCATTGAACGATTCGAACAACATTCCGTTCGGGTGGAACGGAAGAAATATCTTGGGTTCCCAGGTTATAGTCGTTTTAGCAACCGGCTGCAACACTTCCAGGATGGCAGCATCCGTCATGTGGCCTTTCCCGGTAGCAGCCAGACTACCATATAAAGTCACATTAAACCGCACGGCACC
Organism: Parabacteroides caeci; assembly: GCF_023656795.1. NCBI lineage: Bacteria > Pseudomonadati > Bacteroidota > Bacteroidia > Bacteroidales > Tannerellaceae > Parabacteroides > Parabacteroides caeci. The sequence goes on along the minus strand of NZ_JAMOKT010000026.1, from coordinate 56,516 downwards.
TCTGTTACGTTCCACGAACATCTGGGCAGCACGCATCGGCCCCATCGTGTGGCTACTCGACGGACCATGTCCGATCCGGTATATCTGCTTGATTGATTCCATTTCTCTTTCTCTCTAATTTTGTGTTTTCTATACTTTAAGAAATATATTACGTTTATAAAGCTGCCACAAAATTACATAAATAACCAATACGTTTGACAAGCTTATCAAAAAGGAATAATAATTACCCAGATATTGCTCCAGCCCATAAAACAAAGACTGTCCCAGGCAACTGAAATTGATGACGTTCGCCAGCATATAGGCTACAATCGAGTTCATCCCGTACACTTTCAGCCAGGTTATATTCTTATTGTATCCTTTATAATCTATCAGATAATAAAACAATCCCATCAACAGGAAGCAATATCCGCTACTCACCAGCACCATGGAACTGGTCCATATCGTCTTGATAACCGGCATCTGCAATCCCCAAAGCCATCCGGCAGCCACCATAGCAGCACCTGCTCCGAAATACCATTTCAGTTTATGGATATCACTGGTCTTATCCTTGGCAATATAGCCGGCAAACAAACCGGTCAACACCGTCACGCCAAAGTTCAGAGTACTCAAAATCCATGTATAATGATACCAAGGCGCAAAAACGACTTCACCATCCACCACTTTCGCCCCGTCCCGAAAACGTCCCAGCATCGTACGGTCTATCCATTCCGCCAGGTTTCCTTCAGGTGTGTAATTACCACCTCCATAACTGCCGACCGTAATAAACTGCATCGCCGCCCAGTAAACAAGCAACAAAGCCACCGCCACACCGATCTGCGTCCTCCGGCTGGTATAAAGGAACAACACAGCCGTAATCAAATAACCGGCGGCAATCGACTGCAACGTATTCGAATATAAATAAATACGATCCGGATCAAGTCCCAGCAGATTTCCCTGGCACATCATACCGAATATCCACAACAACAAGATACGTTTTCCCAAGCGCCGGAAAAGAGATTTTTTGTCGGAAACACCTTTAAAACGTGACAAAGCAAACGGCATCGAAGCCCCCGACATAAAAAGAAACAACGGCATAATCAAATCCCAGGGAGAAAAACCCACCCATTGTACATGATCAAAAGCCCACATACAATCATTCAGCCATCCCACATCCGCAGCCCGTGCCAATGAATGTGCCAACGGTCCTAAAGCAACCAGAAAGAAAAGATCAAATCCTCGTAAAGCATCAAGCGACTCCAGCCGCTTGTAAGTAGTTTTTTCCATTTGTTATTATTTTAGACTTTTAAGAAAATACGTTGACGATACAGAAAATACAAGAATCCCCAGCACACAGCGATATAAGCAATCGCCCCCAGCAATGGTTGGGCTGTTTCCGGGAATAACCCGATGAAACCTCCAAAAATGGCATTTGCCGTAAAAGTGAAGTTAATGAATACTTGTGCCAGATAGATAGTAATTGAATTTACACCGATCACTTTGAAAAAAAACGTCCATTTACGCCATCCCAACACATCTATGACATAATAGAACAATGCGAACATCCAAACCGAATAAGCACCAACCACACAGACGAAAGAACTTGTCCACAACTTTTTGTTGACCGGAAAAACCAAGCTCCACAACCAGCCCGCTACCAACAATACAGCTCCGGCAGCCACTAGATAAAGCACTTTCTTACTATCTGTCAATTCCTCTCTTCTAACTTTGACCCATTCACCGGTAAACATTCCCAACATGGCTGTAGCAACCGCTGGGATGGTTGAGAACAACCCTTCCGGATCAAAAATACGCTCATGCAAACGTCCCGGCAAAAACAAACGGTCAATATATCCTACCCAGTTGCCTTCCAACGTAAACGGGCCTGCTTCCCCCGTACCCGGCACAGGTATAAAAGCCATTATTAACCAATAGCCCACCAAAAGAGAGACGGTTATCCCTACACGCATCAGCCATTTGAAACGGACAAACAAAAGGGCAGCAAACATCCACCCCAACCCAATACGAGCCAACACGCTCGTATAACGCAAATGGGCAAAATCAAACGACAATAATCCGTTATAGACACAACCTAAAAGAATCAACGTAATTCCCCGGCGAATGATTTTTTTATAAATAGCCGCTTCGGTCATTCCCCGCTCCCGTTGTTTCTCTAACGAATACGGAAAAGAGATTCCGGCAATAAAAAGGAACAACGGGAAGATCGTATCATGATGCGTCAACCCATTCCATTCCACATGATTCATCTGCCCGGCTACCGCCTGGATAAAAGGAGTTGGAAGCAACGTCGCCAATGCGACAAATAGGGAAGCCCCTCCCATAATAAAGAACATATCAACCCCTCGCAAGGCATCCAGCGATAATAATCGCTGGGAATGTGTTTTGTTTTCCATGATATTATAATTTATTGTACGTAAAAATCATCTACTATATGTAACGTGTCACGCGCACGTGTCATAGCTGTATACAACCATTGATAAGTTGTACCTTTCGGTTCTCTGGCAATCCGCCTCGGAATATCTAAATAAACCTCTTCCCATTCCCCTCCTTGTGCTTTATGGCAAGTCAAAACATAACCGAAAACGACACGCAGCGCATTCAGATAAGAATCTGTCAACATCGCCTTTTTAAAAGCTTCACTTTTCTGTCTGATACCTTTTTCCTTCATCCGGATAAAAAAATCGATAAACAGCTCCTTCTGCTGCGTCTGTGTCAGATTGATCATCGCACCATACACTATATCCTCTATCATCAACTGAGAATAGACTTTACCTGTAAACAGCTCTTCCACTTCTACATAGACAAACGTCAAACCTGCTCTTTCTCTTCTTTTGCCAATCTCTTTTACCTTAACCATATCCCCGTTCATCAGACCGGAAATATAATTATTCTGCGTGACAAGCAACAAATCCCCAATCTCTATTTGCGAAGAATGGAAACCCAAAGCCGGCCTGATTATGCCGGTCAATTCCATGCAGGATTTATTCGATTGAGTAAGCATCGTAACCGCATTATATCCTTTCTGTTTGACACTATCGATATAGCCTCCCAATAAATTGTACTGAGAAGGATACAAATGAATATGCAGATACCCACGCAACGGGAATTTTCCCCACATACACACCGGCGGACGCATATATAAATTACGCATTTTCTGTGCCGACAAGATTAAATCGTTCCCGCAATCCTGTCGTACAATCTCTTTCAATTCCCTCTTTTCAACCGCTACTTTATACGTTTCCTGAATATATCCGGAAGACAAAGCCGGTGAATTTTCTTGCAATATGGGAGGCAACTGGCAAACATCACCGACGAAAACAAATTTCCCTTTTGAATCGAAAGCCAGCAAATCCGCCAACAAACGCCCACTTCCGAAACATGCCTGAGTCGCATTCTTATCCACGACATCAGATATCATGGATGATTCATCCACGATATAAAACCTTGACTCTCCTGAATACTCCTCAATCGGAGTTAGTGAAAAATTCAGCAACAACTGCCCGGATTTATCCACCCCGCTCTTCTCCCGCTGTGCGACCAGCGTTTCCATATTCTGGTTCAAATCATCAAACTTATAAATCAGACTATGTACCGTAGAAGCAACATGCCTCGTTGCATTCGACAATATCTTGGCAGCCCTTCCTGTCGAAGCCAGCAAAGAAAAAGGCAGATTACGCCGTTCCAATTCCTCAATGAATACCTTCATCATGGTTGTCTTCCCTGTACCGGCATATCCGCATAAAATAAATATCTTGGACTCCTTGTTCCGGATAAACCCAAGCAACGCATCCAATACCTGCTGCTGGTTGTCGGTCAATACCAACTTTCTATTTTTCGTTTTCTTAGATTCCATACCGCCTGAATCGAATAAAATGAAAGAACACCTCTTTACGCCCCGGTTCTACTTCCCGCACAACCCTTTCCGAAGTCGAAGCAACACAAACAAACCCAGCCTGTTGCAACAACCGGACCAATGCAAACGAAAAACACATCTCTCCCATCACGTGCAGGACATCCCGCTTCGGATCATAATGCGAAATAATATCATATGCATATTCCTTTGCCAAACAAACAACTTCCTCTTCATCTGCCGTAGCCGACACTGTCGGAAAAGGTATATCAACAATATCTCCTCCACGATGCCGTGCAACCTCCAGCTGCTCGGCAGACCAAGTGTGGGAAAGGTGATTGGATAGATTTATGAACATCAGTCTTTAGCTATTTCTTTAATTTGATTCATAAAACTTTCAAAACGAGATGGATTTTCAATATCTTCTCTACATTTATATTGTACCCCCATATTTCTTGCAGTTTTTTTCAGATTTTCATCTTCTGAAGCCAAAGATGCAATAAACGTATTTGCAGACAATCCTAAAACAGCCTCTTTTATTGCAGAAGCCTTATACACGGTTTGATTAAACATTCCAACCCCCAATATTCCCGTCTTACACTCGATAACAAATAATTTATTTCCAGATATAAAAACCAAATCCAAATCATTCATATTTGAAGTTTCAGTCCGTTGTATTAATACCCCTAATTTAATATCTTGTGGAACAATATTTTTTCGGATCTTATAATACATATACTCCTCAAACCAACCACCAGTTAAATATTCGATTTCTGCTCTTTCCAAAAAGCCTTTTTCTCCCATTTGAAAATGAATACTTTCTAAAAAAATAGATAATCCTTCTATACGCGGAAACTTTTCCGTATGAGTAGTTTCAATACTTGATACAGCCCGTCTTTTTACATTCCTATAAGATCGCAAACCATCTATTATCTTATAATTCATATTTCCATTTACAAATCTATCAAAAATGTAATCACAATAGGATTCATCTCTAACCAACTTTTTTTCCGTAAATGACACATTGTAATTCGACAAATACTCTCGCACAGTTAATCTATATTTCAAAGATATAGATTCATCACAAGAAGGTTCTAATAAAACATTTTGTGGATAAGGAATATAATAAAATACACTATTGAACTGTTCAAATACATGTTGAACCAATAAGCTCATATACTTCGTTCCACCAGTTAGGTTGACAATATAAGATTTATCAGTTGATAATCTACCCTTTACAAACAATTCCATTTCTTTCCAACGTTCCTCACCTCCATCCGGAAAAAGGATCGACTCAATGGAAATATCTCTCAAATTTAATGTTTTGACAATCCAATCGATTCTTGAACTGAACTTTTGAGAGGCAATAAACAACAATGAATCACCTTGTTGATATATTTCTTTTATAAACAGATAATTAGGTATTGTCTGTTCTGATATGATACTTACAATTATTCGATTCATATTATTCTGTTATTGATAATTTCACAAACCCGAAAACATCACTATCTTCATCCAATCGACGGGACTTCGGGAAAACATATTCATCATACAGGTGATTTTTAGGACGTGAAGCCGACACCACTTCATCAAAGTTATCCAATCCTTCACTCCATCCTCCTGTTATGAACCGCCATCCTATTCCATATCCGATACGCAATACACATTCTTTCCTTTTCCGGCATTGTTTGATTTCATCCAATATGGATTGCATATTTTCAATATAATCTTCTGCTCCGGAATAACGTTCTTGCAATTCGGTCCAAGTATCGATTTCACTCGAAACCAATTCTTCCGAATGTGCATTGATCAACATAAACAAAGCGGATAACGATTCCATGCCTTGCGGCAAAGTGGCAATATCTCCTGGTTTTCGCTCTTTTATCCATCGGTAATAAGAATCAGCAATCTTCATTTGAAAAGTTGTGCTATTTCCAAGACCTATCGCCTCTACTATCTGAGTTTTTGAATAATCCCCCAAATTATCTTTATGTGTGATATTCAGATTCATCATACGGGTTGCTATTCCGCAATCGCCATCGAAATAAGCATCACCGACCTGCAAAAAACGGAAAACATCACTATTCGAATCCTTCCCCAAAAAGTCCTTTTCTATCTGCTTGGCATTGATCTTATTACTCCTGTCTTTTATCTTGTTCTCCAAAGCCTTTCCTTTAGACAAAGTTGACAAAACCGCCGTCCGGATGGCTCCTTTGATAGAACTACCCGGGATGTAATACAACCCCATGCCATTATGCAAACATTCTTTTAACGTATCCGTCTTTTTTACTTCTGCAAAGTTTGTAATAATACGCAAAGCATAATCGTCTGGTCGCGCATTCTTATTATGCCGCACGACAAAACGAACGATCGTATCATCCGGATTTTCAATCGAAAGCATCCAGTCGTCCAAATGCTCCTCGCCAACCAACGCCAAAACTTTCCTTGGATCTATGACATCGATAAAAGAATCTCCATCCTCCCGATAGACAACAAAATCCGCATTATTCTGTAAGAAGTTACCATTCCCGATATGAATCGGCGTAATTGTTTTCAATTCTATCCGGCTCATAACATTGCCTTTTTAATAGGTACGACAAAAGGTTTCCCGCTACGGTAAACCAGATGCATCCGCTTATCATTCCAATCCGGTTTCAAATCCACCACTTTCCCTTTCAAAGAACCGGTTGTATAAAATACAGAACCTACCTTAAACATATAAACTGACTTCTTCCACAAATGCCTGAAGCCAACTTCTTGGCTACCGGACATATATCCACCTCGCTGCAATAATTCATAACAAGAATGTTCCAAATCCAACAATCGGACTTCGTCTTCGGTCGGAATAAAAAGAGACAACAACAATGTTGCATCGGCTCCCGCAATTTCAGGTATAGACAACATTGTACTTTCCACCTCGAATTTTCCACCTCCGACATTCCTATCCGTTCCCAATCCTTCTTCTCCTAACCGTTCAAACAATGAAAGTAACTCATCCTTTTTATCCGCAGGAGCATCCAGCAAACAGTACAATCCTGAATTTGCCCCAAAATAAGTCCATTCAAAGAAAAACGGCTCAGCCTCCATTCCATCCCCCCGCGGAACAGAAACCCGCTGGTTTACCTGTGATGTAAAAGGAACCAAAAATTGATATTCTGGAAAATCCGGAGGCAAAAGGAAAGCCCCTTTCAATTGCCAATTTCGAACCGTAAGTTTCTTTCCGGCAATCAATTCTTTCCATAAACCAACTTCCACAAACCGCAATTTCTTTAATTTTTTCCTCACCACATATTCGTCCGCATCAACCACCTCTACATTAATCTTACCAAACGGTTTAGGCAAAAAGTATTGTTCACCGATAAAAGGGAAAGCCGAACTCACCACAAAAGACTCCATAAACGACTTCAGATCATTATCTTCAGCCATCTGCATCTTTATCGCAGCCAATGCTGCCGACAAAGTGTCACTATGCAAATCAGAAGAGGAAAAATCATAATTTTCTTTTCCTGTTCCAATATGCAAAGGAGTCATATTCTTAAATTTGACAAGCGTATAGGTAGCCATACTCAATACGTTTCAGTCCGACCTTCTTCCGGATTCAACTTAATTTCCACTTGCCCGTAACCACGGGAACCATGCCCTCCCAAATAATCATCTTGGAGCAACCGAATTGCCAACTTTAATGTTTCTTTCAGCCGTTGTTCGTTCTCTCCTTCAAAAATATTCAAAACCATATTCAACTTAAACTGCGCACCAGCCGGAACCCGCTCAAAAGTACGCGGATTAGCTTTCGCTGTTATTCGGTCTATTGCCACTTCCGTTTTACTTTCCGTATAAGGCAAATCCGTATTGTCGAACATCTCAGGTCTACTCAAATCCAATTCCGCATCCCGCACGATCAGGCGTGACGGACGATTATCTTTATTTCCGGTCGCTACCCCAAACAGTTCTCCGGAAATTGATTTCGGATCATCACTTGCTTTGACTTCTCCTTTACTATTTTCCGAAACACATCCTTTAACAATCTCCACCAAAGCTCGCATTTTCCCTTTTAAGGAACTACCCGGAATGTAGGGTACATTATTAATCGGATTACGGACGACAAACTTATCCGGCCCGCCGATATTCAATGCAGCATTCGTTCCACCTATATGTAAACCGGTCTTTAAAGTGATTGTCCCGGTATATATTATCTTCTTTACCAATTTTATTGTTGCCATGATTTTTTATTTTTAACATTAAATAAGATCAATCTTTTCCTCCATACGCTTTATGGTAAGCCAATATAGCTTCAATGAATCCACAAAAATTTTGATAGCTTTTTTGATCGGAAACATCTGCTGAGCATCGATCGAATATCTTCTTGAACAACTTCAAACCTTCATTTTTATCATCCCGCCCCAAAGCATAGGCTACTTTCGGTTTCAACAAATAGAAAGAAGGCTTTTCCCTTTCAAAGATCCCCATCTGTATTCTTTTTATCTCTCCATAGATACTTCTGATCTTCGAATTTGTCAAGCCGTTTTTAGCCATAAACCGACCTGCCGTTTCCGCATACTTCACCAATGCTTCGGTAGGTTCCTGAGTTATCCAAGAACTTTGGTATTCCAACTTATTGAAAATTCCATCCGCAGTTTCCTTTTCACTATTTTGATTATTACCTCTAAAATTTGAACCTCCCATCTGAGAGCGATATCCATTCCCTTGATTCTTGTCATAATAAGCCATATTTCTTTTATTTTTTAAGTTATTCTTTATCTTTTCTATATTCCAACTCTGCCCAACGAGCCGCAAAAGTCCACAACTCCAAAGCATGATAGTTTGTCGTTATAGATTTTCCATTCAATGTATTCCGACTCTTGTCACAAACTTCACGTATACAATTATCAATCAAAATATGAACATCTGTACTGCATCGTTCTTTCATCCGGCTCAGATCATACGTAAGCATCCAATACGTTTTAGGAATCATTATGGTATGCCCCACAAATCCCGCATTTGCATAATGATTCATCAACTTCGACAAAAACGACTTCGGCATTCTCCCCGTTTGCAACAGATCACAGAGCTTGTCTTTCAACTTTTTCACCTGAGGATACTCCAAATTCCAATTCAACGGCATACCCATAAACGAGATAGAGTTCTTTTCTGAAACCACATCACCTGTATGCACGGTATGCGATTTGGCTGCACTTTCTTCCTTCGCACTCTCTTCCGCACCCTTCATAATCGGAAATTTTGAAGGTACGATGGCCACCCCTCCGGATAACGAGAACAACGGATTATGGCAAGTAAACTCCTTAAAGTCATTGCGGATCCGTTCTGCCAACCGGATTGTCACGTCCCAGCTACCCACAATAAAGACATCATCACCACCACTATACACAATGAATGATCTTTCCGGATCTGTTTCTCTCCAAACTGTGTTCAAATAGCCAGAAAAAAAGAAATCAAACGAACGGCTTAATGCTGCAAACCGCGATAATGTTGCACGCTCCGGAGCTATTCCTTGCTGGAAGATATGTCCTAAATTGTCCACATCCATCCGAAGGACTCCCATACGGGAAAAATGATTGTTTTCACACATATCTTCGAATGTCTGTACCATCCGCTTGTCGATCTCATTACCCCCATAAAATTCGAGGCTATAAATATTATTTATCCCGTCCATCGTATGAAGGAAATCACAATCACCTTCCTTTCCGTTCAGGGTAATGACAGATACTTTATCAGCCGACGCACACAGCTTCTCTTTCATTTGGGAAAGATCGGCATCATTGAGGAAATAATAGGTAAAGCCCAAATCGACCGGTGCAATCCGAACTTTATCCCGCCAATAGGGAAGTTCGTCACCCTCTTTCACCACAATCAGGTTCGTATCCCGAAGCTTTATCCCGATCTCTATTTGTTCATCCGTTATCTTTTTCAGCTTCAAACCGCCTTTCTCTATAACTTTCTCTTCCGGTAAGAACTCCTCGCCAGTGATGCTGTCACGTTGTGCGTCTCCACCACGCAGAAAAGGATTAAAAAACGCCTCATAATCAGCAGATATACGGGAAGCAAACTTTGCTGATTTTTTCTGTTCCCGTTTCGTGAACAACTTTCCCCAAACACGACCTAAATCCCCTCCTGCTTGCCTATGCATCAAAGTATCTTTGGACAATTCGATACTGTCGATTGCCACAAACAAGGAAGTTCCATGTGCTTCAAAGAAATGCGCTTCGATTGTCTCTTCTGCCTTTTTCAATTGCTCTCTTACAAAAGAAGTATTAGGAGCCAACAAATAAAAGCCGCCTCCCGAATTATAAATCACGTTTGCTTGGAACAATCGAAGTTCTTTCAACAAATAACGGACCACCGCATCCGACAAGATCCTTAAATAAAAGGAACGTCCTTTCAGATTTTTCCCGGCATATTTCGAGACTATTTGATAAATATAAGACTGTATGCCACTAAAATCCCCCCCAACCAATAAAAAGGGTTCTTTCTCGATGCTGCCACTTTGCTGAAAGTCGTATAAACATACAGCCAATGCAGCCGTCGTCTTCAAATGGTCATACAAAGAAACATCAGGGAAATTAATCGTACTGGCTGGTATGCAACTCGTATATTTCAACAGCAAGCTCAACAATGTCTCTGCAAAAGCCCGATAAGTATTAGCTTGAATGAACTTGAACTCATTTTCAAACTTTCTCCACAAAGACTCATAATCCGGAGCGGTACTAAAACCTTTTTTAGGAAAACTTTCTTTCGACAAATCCATTTCCTGAACCGGCAAATGAAGCCAATCCGTGCCACCCGGCGAGCCTATCGTCTGCAAAATCGAAACCATCCGCTTCCGCTTAAACGAATCCCAACCCGTTTCCGCCTCGTCTTGCTCGTCTTTCAAAGCCTCTGCCGAACAGCGGTCCATACCGGAAGAAAGGCAATCCGCCTCTTTAATAATCCGGCCGGCTTCAGAAAGTTGCCCCTCCTGCAAATGATGCCCAGCAGCCAAATACATCAAACCGTCTTTTTCAGAAAGCGAACAGTCTGAATGACCGGACAGCAAGTTTTTAAAAACAGAGGAAAAGTCTTCTATGAACTGGGCTGTCCATAACACATGCTTATGACTATACCTCCCGGCCAAAGCAGTAGGACAGAATGTCGTTTCGTCCTTCCCATGCACTTTCAAATACCGGCTTGACCGGACACTCCCCGTATCCGCCCGCTGGTAAAACTTCCCTATATCATGTAACAAAGCTGCCAAATAAATACGTTCTCTATTATTTTCCATGTTTACTAGATTAAAAGCCGTATTGGATTTCAAATATATAAAAAAAAGAATAATCAACCTTCTTTCACAGAATATCCGTGTAAAATACCGTTTCCAAGGCTTACGCCTTTTCCAAGCCCTATACCTTCAGGAAGGGAAATGTTGGATTTGAAACAAAGATTGAAGGCCATCATGCGTACCCCTTTGTATGAGACCCAGTAGGGTTCTTCAAGCTCGACGATTTTACAGACAACACGATTTTCAAAATAGATGCCCATACCTTTGGCAAACGAAAGGATGTTGCCTATCAATTTCTTTTCGAGGAAAACATAACGGTCGGCAAGCCCCTCCAACGTCTGGTAAACTCGATAGTTCTCCTCGTTAAGTGGCAACCAACGATTCAAGCGATAAACAAATAAGGTATCCCACAACTGCACCAGCACTTGGCGGGCCGTTATCGAAGCAATCTCCATCCGTACGGTCCGGCTGCCGATCCGGAAACAAAAATCACCGGCGGCAAACAACTCCCCGATCGCCTCCGTCCCCTCTTCCAAGCAAACGATGGAAGCTTTCCCACCCTGACGCTTATACTGGATCAGCGGATAGGAATATCGGAAATTAGTTCCCAAATGATTATGGAACAAAACCGACGATGCCTCCTGCAACTTTGCCAGTACCGCTCCACGGAACAACCCGACCTCGTCATTCCTAAGCTCATTATTAAAACGGACATTCAATATCTTTATCTTTCTCATTGCTTATTTTCTCTATTTTCCTACTTACTACAACAATCTGCATTTAAACAACTGATAACAATCGGTTTAAACAGTTGTTGCAGCAAACACCCTTCTTCCTGAAACAACACACTTTCCACCACTATTTCTCCCTTTTTACCACCCAATACAACCGTCCCCGACTTGAGACCGACACTGGCAAATCCATTCTCTTCAGAAAACGCCCGAAATGCGCAACCTGTCCTTGCGGAAGTTTCAGGCCACTCGCCTGTTGTATCGAAAGGTAAATCTCCCCGGCCGACATCTTCACGCCCTCCTCCTTGTTGCTGGCCGGACGGTAAAAACGGTAAAACAGATCCTCATACAACGGACGCTGGCGAAACTCCTCGTTGGCCCGCATCTGCACCTGCTCCTCCTCGTGCGTAAGCCAATAACGCTCACCCCGCTCCAACGCCGCTACCGCCTGCGCATAAAGCTGTTCGTATTCAACCGGTTGCACGTTGTCTATCATCCCTTTCACCTCTATGCAGATAAAACGGCGGCTACCCGACGGGTCGCTCAGCAGATCGACATGGTTGCTGGTCGCAATAAATGACGCGTAACGCCTGACCGCCTCCACTTGCGTGGCATACGGCTTACGGAGATTGACTACCGGCTTCTGCAACAAGTGCTTCAAGAAGCCCTGGTGCTTTTCGCTTACTTGGTCAAACTCGTCCATGTTGATCAATCCGAAACGGGTCAGGTAGAGTTCCGCATCCCGCTTTTTACTGAAATCAATACTATCCGTGTAATAAACGTGTAGTTCGGGAGGCAAGAGATTGAAACAAAAAGTAGACTTGCCACATCCCTGCCCGCCAACCAGCAAAGGCGACACACTGTTGCCATGCTGCCGGTCGCGCCCCTGCCAATGGGCAACCATGGAGAGGAACCATCTATAAAACAATTGTTCCCAATGCGGGTTATCGCAAGGGACCCGTGCAGCAAGCGGACGGATGCGGTCTTTCCCGTCCCACGCAGGCAAACGGGAAAGGTAATCTTCTATCGGCGCATAATCGCGGATGCGGTCCGAATGGATATAACGGCGCACATCCCTGTCCCACAATTGCAATCCCTCCTTTTGGGCATTCAGGGCGACACTGTTCATCACCCGGTCGGTCACCGGCCGGTACTCGAAACAAAACGTGTTACGCTCCCGGTATTCTGGCGCGCCGGTCATCGTATTAAACCGGAAATCGTACCGCCTTTCCATAAACTCCTCCGTCTTCAATGCCTGAAGTTGCTCCGGTTTAACAACCGGCTTGTCCCCGAATCCATTCGCCACCCGATAGGCGTTCAACAAGGTCTCCCGTATCTCCACTTCCGACAGGAAATTACCCAGATAAAGCTGTGTCCATTTCACACATTCCTCCACCTCTATCCCTGCACCCAAACACAATCCGCCCAAACAAACCAGTACAGGTTTGAAATCCAACCTGTCACCCAAATCGCCACATTTCTCGACCGCCTGCTCCAACGCCAACTCATATTGGATGGAAAGGTAACGGTAACGGTCGAACAGCGACTTCACGGCATTCTCGGCCGGCATCAACTTATTGTATTTTTCTTGATGGAAACTTTCGTCAGGCAGTTCTGTAGGCTGCGCCAAATGAATCGCCAACGCATCCGGATTATAGAAAACATCCTCGTCATAGCTAAGGCGGCAAGACTGTCCGATCAATGGCTCCTTCAGGTCGATCGGATAAGAAAGCCGAGGTTCGTACGTTTTCAGCGCATGGCGGTAAGCATGTGCATGAAACAGCTCCGCCTCTTTACGCAACCGGGGCAACGAACCATCCGGACGGGTATAAGGCACCACGAACTTCACGCTACGCCCACTGGCTCCCACCATCGCAAACAGCGTCTGCGGATACTCCGACACCTTCTTGCGCAACTCCGCCGCCTCTCTCATCCCTGACACACGATTGATTTCCAATAAAATCCACCCGTTATATTCCTTCATTTCTCCACGACGGAACGTACCGGCAAACAACAGTTGCGGGATCTGCTGCGTTATCGCATAACGCCTGTTCGGATAAGCCAATTGCATTTTGTCCCTAAAGCGACCGATCATCTCTTTCGTCTTCCCATCTTTCACCAAACCGACCAATTGCTCCATCGTCAATGCCCGTTCCGCCAAACGCTTCCGATATAGTTTTTGCTTCGTTATTTTCATGGTTGTCCTTTATTATGTTATTCCATTCTTACCGTACAGTTTCAGTTGTTTCCACAAAGCGAAACTTTAGCTTCATCAGCAAGAAACAAAAGTTTCCCCTAAAGAGAAATAAAGTTTCTCCTGGAGGAAACAAAAGTTTCTTCGGGAGAAACTTCCGGTCGCTCTACCAGTCGAAACGTTCAATATAAGCATCATACTGGGGTTGCTCCTTGATCCCGGCATTCTGGAAAATACGTTTGACGACCAACTGGTCTTCCGGGGTAAAATACCGTTCCTTGCGTTTCAGGCGATAGAAATGCGTCTTCCCAAAATGGGCAAGCATCCTTTGCTTGATAGCATTAGCTTTCTCGTAAGGCAAATCGGCAAGCATCCTGTTCATTCCTTCTGCATAAACCAACGGGGTACAGCTCTTGAAATAGCTACATCCTTCATCCGCCGGTGTATAAAGGGGGTTGACGGTCGTGACGTTGCGAAGGTCTGTGGGCAAGAATGCGGTTATTTGATAGCGCAAGCATTCGCCTGCCTTCCGGCAATCGCAATGGAAACAGTGGGCGAACCGGCCGGGCACTAAGGTGTAATCAAAGTTTTCCTGCATAAATTTAAGTGTTTACAGTTTTGTCAAATATAGGCAAAAAGAGCGGATTCGCAAACTTTTGGCGTAAAAAAGCGCGTATAAGTTGCAGGAAATAGCTTTTTCGTTATTCTTTCGATTTACTACAACCACTTGTGAAAGCGATATATTTCAAATGGCTATAACAGGGAGAGGTATATATTGTAGGAAATGTAGTAAAAAAACATTTGAGACATCCTTGTTTTAATGGATATACTATCTGATTCAACCAGAGCCAAAATGAAATGGAACTCTCTGATTTGGCTTTCTGCCCCTTGTCTTAATCCTTATTCTAATGGATCTATTTTCTAACAAAACATAGAAGCATTAGCCAGTGGTGAAGGTCTCACTGTCTTGTCTTAATCCTTATTCTAATGGATATTACTTTCCCTAAAAAGACGACCGACCGGATATCGAGTAGCCAATCTAAAGTTTGTCTTAATCCTTGTTCTAATAGAAATTACTTTTTTTTCTACAAAGTTACTACAAAAAAGTGAAATGCGGAAAGATATAGTGATAGAATTGAGTTACAAGGGTTTCAGTTGTGCTTCCGATTATTCGTGAAGCCATCGCAATCACCCCTAAAGCCAAATCAGGACGCCGCTACGTTACTTGTCCGTAACCATGCCCGAAAAGGCGACAAACGGACACGGATAACGAAACAAGGCGTTAAGGATTAGTGAGTTATTGACAACCCACGCAACAAATCCGGTTACGGAAAAAGATTGCGCCGTTCCTCCCCGTTTTGCGTACCGGCGACGGACTCTTCACCGACTAATTTTGAACCTAAAAAAATTAAGGACGATGAAGAGTACATTTTCAGTAATCTACTACCTCAAACGTCAGGTAGTGAAAAAGGACGGGACAGTACCCGTCATGGGACGCATCACGGTGGACGGCAGCCAGACGCAGTTCAGTTGCAAACTGACCGTCGATCCCAAGCTGTGGGACACCAAAGGGGGACGTGTCACGGGCAGAAGCACGGCGGCACTCGAAACGAACCGCATGCTCGACAAGATGCGTGTGCGCATCAACAGACATTATCAGGAAATCATGGAGCGTGACAATTTCGTCACGGCGGAGAAGGTCAAGAACGCCTTTCTCGGACTGGAACACCGCTACCACACGCTGATGCAGGTGTTCCGCCAGCACAACGAGGACTACGAGAAACAGGTGGAGGCTGGCATGAAAGCCAAAGGCACGCTCCTGAAGTACAAGACCGTTTACAAGCACCTGCAAGAATTCCTCACCATCCGCTACCGCGTGAAGGACATCGCGCTGAAAGAGCTTACGCCCGCTTTCATCTCCGACTTCGAGATGTTCCTACGCACGGACAAGCACTGCTGCACCAATACCGTGTGGCTGTATGTCTGCCCCTTGCGGACGATGGTGTTCATCGCCATCAACAACGAGTGGCTCACACGCGACCCGTTCCGGGAGTATGAAATCAAGAAGGAGGAAACGACACGCAGTTTCCTGACGAAAGAGGAAATCCGGCTGCTGATGGAGGGCAGGCTGAAAAACGCCAAGCAGGAGCTTTACCGCGACCTCTACCTGTTCTGCGCCTTCACGGGCTTGTCGTTCGCCGACATGCGCAACCTGACGGAAGAGAACATCCATACCTACTTCGACGAACACGAGTGGATAAACATCAACCGCCAGAAGACGGGCGTGGTGTCCAATATCCGCCTGCTCGACATCGCAAAGCGCATCATCGACAAATACCGGGGTCTGTGCGGGAACGGCAGGATTTTCCCCGTTCCCCACTACAACACGTGCCTTGCCGGAATCCGTTCCGTCGCCAAGCGTTGCGGTATCACCAAGCATATCACGTGGCATCAGAGCCGCCACACGGCAGCCACGACGGTGTTCCTCTCCAACGGCGTACCCATCGAAACGGTGAGTTCCATGCTGGGACACAAGAGCATAAAGACGACGCAGATATACGCGAAAATCACCAAAGAGAAGCTCAACCAAGACATGGAGAACCTTGCCGCAAGGTTGAACGGCATCGAGGAATTTTCATGTTGCACCATCTAAAAACAGAGAAGCCATGACACGAGGAACCATCATCATAGAGGACAACACGGTCAGCGTAACCGGTAACGAGATATGGATGACCGCCACAGAAATCGCCGGACTGTTCCACACGGGCGTCCCGGCTGTGAACGCCGCCATCAGAGCCGTCCGCAAGCCGGACGTGCTGAACGACTACGAGGTGTGCCGCTACATGCGGCTTGAAAACGGGCTGCACGCGGATGTTTACTCGCTTGAAATCATCATCCCCGTTGCCTTCCGGCTGAACACCTACCATGCACACGTGTTCCGCACGTGGCTGGTAGAGAAAGCACTCTCGAAGGAAAAGCGGCAGGCATACGTGATGTTCATACAGAACGGAAAAGCCGGGTATTGCTGAAAACGCAGAAGACATATAATAATAAGAATAAAAAGGAAACGGACAGCCCCGTGAAGGAGTTGCCCGTTTCCTTTTTTTTCATGCAGCCGCCTTATTCCATCGGCTTGCGGTAGTTCGCCTCCAGCAGCTCACGCAACCCCGATTCGGGGTAAAGCACCTTCCCTCCCAAAAGGATAAAGGGCAGCACCCTGTTGTTGCGGTACTCCTGCAAGGTGCGGCGGCTGACACGGAGCAGTTCCGCCACCTCCCTGTCCGTCAGGTAACGTTCCCCGTCCAACGGCGGGCGGTAACTTTCCAGAAAGGCGGAGAGCCATTTCGAGCCTTTGCGCATGTTCTGCACGACGGAGGCAAGCGGCTCGTCCTCCATTGTAAACACTTCATTGTTCTCGTTCATCATCATTTCGGATTCAGTGGGTTGTGAATAATAAAAATCAAATCATTTCCCGCAGGGATAGAGCGTGCCGACAAGCGGAATGAGCTTTTTGACCTCCTCCGGCTTGTAATAGAACCTGCGGTTAATCTGCGAGTAGCCGATAAGCCGCCTGTCACGCAAGGTCTGCAACGTGCGCGGGCTGATCCTCAACTGCCCGCAGACCTCCTCGCCCGTGAGCCACCTTTCCATCCGCCCGCCGTCGCTCCTGCGCCTCAGGGCGGCTACCTTCTCCGCGAGGGCGTTGAAGGACGCCACCATCATCTCGAAGGTCTTTTTCTCGATAGATACTATTTCCATAAGCAAAACATTTCAGAGTTTGCCGCAAAGGTAACGAAGCCGCCTTGAACACGTGCCGTTTCCCACTAAAAGGCAGCTTGTTGCGTCGTCTGTCCGGGTTACGGAGCCATTATCCGTAAAAATCTTACGTGAGCCACGTAGTGAGCTGTTAAAGCCCCTTTGGTTTATTGCCGAATTTTGTCGCAGAAACATAGCGCAAGCCGAGCGCAGCACGTCAAGCTCGCTTGAACGGTATGCCGAGGCGCAGCCTATGTTCATGCAAATAAACCAAAAGAAAGGACTGAATATGAAAGTGATAACGATGGAAAGTTCCGCCTTCACCGCATTGACGGAACAGATAGCCGAGATAGCGGCACACGTGCGTGCCGTTTCCGGCGGTAGGAAGGAAGAATCCCCCGACAGGCTGCTCACCACCCGCGAGGCGGCGCACCTGCTGAACGTGAGTTGCCGCACCCTCCAGCGCATGCGCAGCGAACAGCGCATCGCCTATGTCGTGCTGCGCGGCAAGTGCCGCTACCGGCAGTCTGAAATAGACCGCCTGCTCGAAGACAGCACCGTCACGGGCGAAGCCGCGACACCGGAACAGCTGAAACGCAACCACACGCTGCGCACGGGCGGCAGACCCAAAGGAAGGAGGACGTAGGACATGGAACTGCTTACCCGCAACAATTTCGAGAACTGGATGCAGAAGGTGATGGAACGGCTCGACCGTCAGGACGAGATGCTGCTCTCCATGCAGCCGTCCGGCAAAGCCCCGAACCCGATGAACGGGATCAGGCTTTTCGACAACCAAGACCTGTGCATGCTGCTCCAAATCAGCAAGCGCACCCTGCAACGCTACCGCAGCATCGGCGCGCTGCCTTACAAGACGCTCGGCAAAAAGACCTATTACAGCGAGGCGGACGTGCTGACGTTCCTCTCCGAACATGTAAAGGACTTCCGCAAGGAAGATATAGCCTTCTACAAGGCCCGTATCCATAATTTCTTTCAAAAATAACCATTAAAACATTTTTCAGATGGCAAAGAAAAAAGACGAAAAGGACGTGCTGGTTGTCCGTGACGAGAAGACGGGCGAAATCAGCGTGGTAGCCGGGCTGAACGCCGACGGCTCCCCCAAGCGCATCCCCGCGAAAGCGGAGAACGCGCAGAGTTTCCTGCAATTCGACCGGCACGGCGACGTGCTGGACAACTTCTTCAAGAACTTCTTCCGGCAGTGCAAGGAACCCAGCCGCTTCGGTTTCTACCGTGTCGCGGCGGACCAAGCCGACAAGCTGCTGGAGGTTATCAAGGACTTGCTGAAAGACCCCGACGGCAACAAGGAACTGCTTGCGCCCCACAAGGTGGACACCTCCGGCTACGAAAAGAAAGTACAGGAGGAGCAGTCCGCCGAAAAGCAGGAACAACCGGAACAGAAACAAGATGACGAACCTAAAAAACAGGAAGAGATGGAACAGAAAAACGAACAGAATCAGGAAAGCCCGCAGCAGACGCAGGGCAACCGGGGCTACCAGCCCATCGACGAGAGCAAGATCAACTGGCAGGAGTTGGAGGAGAAATGGGGCGTGAAGCGCGACGACCTTGAAAAGTCGGGCGACCTTAACAGAATGCTCAACTACGGCAAGTCCGACTTGGTGAGGGTGTCGCCCAATTTCGGCGGAGAGGCTTTCGAGCTGGACGCCCGCCTCTCCTTCAAGAAGGACGGCGAGGGCAATGTCAGCCTTGTGCCGCACTTCATCCGCAAGGAGCAGAAGCTCGACGAGTACAAGGAACACAAGTTCTCCGACGACGACCGGAAGAACCTGCGCGAAACAGGCAACCTCGGCAGGGTCGTGGACCTCGTGGACAGGGAAACGGGCGAGATCATCCCCTCGTTCGTCAGTATTGACCGCAAGACGAACGAAATCACGGATGTCCCGACGAACAAGGTGCGCATACCGGAACGCATCGGCAAGACGGAAATCACCAAGCAGGAGCAGGACATGCTGCGTGCCGGGCTGCCCGTGCGCGACAAGCTCATCGAGCGCAAGGACGGCAGGAAGTTCGTCACCACCCTGCAAGTGAACGTGGAGCAGCGCGGCGTGGAGTTCGTGCCGGGAACCGGCAGGTCGCCCCGTACCGCCCGGACGCAGGAAACGAAGAACACCCCCGCACAGGGACAGGCGCAGGGTACGGAGAATGCCGGAGGCACGAACAAGGAGCAACGCCGCAACACGTGGACGAACGCCGACGGCAGCATCCGCCCCATCAGCAAATGGAGCGGCGTGGACTTCACCGAACAGCAGAAAGCCGACTACGTGGCTGGCAAAGCCGTGAAATTAGAGAACGTGACCGACAAGCAGGGCTTCCACGCCACGATGTACATCAAGTTCAACCCGGAGAAGGGACGCCCGTACCGCTACGACACCAACCCCGACAACGCGCAGAAGGTCGCCCCTTCCAACGAGAGCCGCACGCAGGTGGCGGTGAACAGCGAGGGCAAGACCAACGAGGCTACCAAGAACCTGAAAGAGCCGTTGCGGAAGGGACAGACCGCC
This sequence comes from Parabacteroides caeci, assembly GCF_023656795.1. Lineage (NCBI taxonomy): Bacteria > Pseudomonadati > Bacteroidota > Bacteroidia > Bacteroidales > Tannerellaceae > Parabacteroides > Parabacteroides caeci. The sequence continues at coordinate 36,178 of NZ_JAMOKT010000026.1, read as the reverse complement.
CCGAAGGACACCGCACAGCAACAGCAGCAGAAAAGAAACAACAAGGGCATGAAGATGTAATCCCGTGTCCGCCACTAAATCCGAAGTAACATTTGTAAAATTCAAAACGACAGAAGAATATGAAGACAATCATTGCAGAAAAGCCGTCTGTGGCACGTGAGATCGCCCGTATCGTGGGCGCGACAAAGAGAGAGGAAGGATATTTCGAGGGAGGCGGCTACGCCGTGACTTGGGCGTTCGGACACCTTGTGCAGCTTGCCATGCCCGACGGCTACGGCATACGCGGTTTCGTCCGTGACAATCTGCCCGTCATTCCCGACACCTTCACGCTCGTCCCCCGTCAGGTAAAGACGGAGAAGGGCTACAAGCCCGACAGCGGCGTGGTGGCGCAGATCAAGACCGTTGCCCGGCTATTCAAGGAAAGCGAACAGATCATCGTGGCGACCGATGCAGGGCGCGAGGGTGAGCTTATCTTCCGCTACCTCTACCATTATACCGGATGCACCACCCCGTTCGTCCGCCTCTGGATAAGCTCGCTTACCGACAAGGCTATCCGCGAGGGACTGCGCAACCTCGAAGCGGGCGGCAAATACGACAACCTCTATCTTGCCGCCAAAGCGCGGAGCGAATCAGACTGGCTCGTGGGCATCAACGGCACGCAGGCACTCTCCATCGCCGCCGGACACGGCACGTACTCCATCGGGCGGGTGCAGACACCCACGTTGGCGATGGTGTGCGCACGCTATTGGGAGAACCGCCGCTTCACGCCCGAAGCCTTCTGGCAGCTCCATATCGCAACGGACGGCTGCGATGAAGGAACGGTGAAGTTTTCCTCTTCCGAAAAGTGGAAAGAGAAAGAGCCTGCGACGGAACTATATAATAAGGTGAAGTCGGCAGGCACAGCCACCGTCACGAAAGCCGAACGCAAGGAGAAGACGGAGGAAACACCGCTGCTGTACGACCTGACGACGCTCCAGAAGGAAGCCAACGCCAAGCACGGCTTCACGGCGGAACAGACGCTTGAAATCGCGCAGAAGCTTTACGAGAAGAAGCTCATCACCTATCCGCGAACCGGAAGCCGCTACATACCCGAAGACGTGTTCGCCGAAATCCCCAAGCTGCTCGCCTTCATCGGGGCTTTGCCCGAATGGAAAGGCAAGGTGCAGCCGAAATGCGTCCCGACACGCAGAAGCGTGGACGGCGGCAAGGTGACGGACCACCACGCCCTGCTCGTCACGGGCGAGAAGCCACTATTCCTCTCCAAAGAGGACAGCACCGTCTATCAGATGGTTGCCGGACGCATGATCGAGGCTTTCTCCGAAAAATGCGTCAAGGACACCGCCACCGTCACGGCGGAGTGTGCCGGAGTGGAGTTCACGGTGAAAGGCAGCGTCATCAGGCAAGCCGGATGGCGTGCCGTCTATAGCGTGGAGGACAAGGAAGAAACCTCCATCCCCGATTGGCGGGAAGGCGACACGCTGACGCTGAAAGGCTGCTCCATCACGGAGGGAAAGACCAAACCCAAGCCGCTGCATACAGAAGCGACACTGTTGTCGGCAATGGAAACGGCGGGCAAGGACATAGAGGACGATGCACTCCGTCAGGCGTTGAAGGACTGCGGCATCGGCACGCCCGCCACCCGTGCGGCGATTATCGAAACGCTCTTCAAGCGCGGCTACATGGAACGCTGCAAGAAATCGCTTGTGCCGACTGAAAAAGGGCTTGCCCTCTATTCGGTCGTGAAGACGATGCGCATCGCCGACGTAACCATGACGGGCGAATGGGAGAAGAATCTGGCACGCATCGAGCGCGGGGAAATGCCCGCCGAAACCTTCCGCAGGGAGATAGAGGCGTACACACGCGAAATCACCTCCGAACTGCTCTCGTGCGACAAACTGTTCGCCCGCAGGGATTCCGGCTGCAAGTGTCCCAAGTGCGGGACGGGCAGCATGCAGTTCTACGGCAAGGTGGTACGCTGCGACAACGCGGAGTGCGGGCTGCCCGTGTTCCGCCTGAAAGCGAACCGCACCCTTTCCGATGACGAGATCAAAGACCTGCTCACCGACGGGCATACGAAGCTGCTCAAAGGCTTCAAGAGCAAGCAGGGCAAGAGCTTCGACGCCATAGTCGCCTTTGACGGGGACTATAACACGACTTTCGTGTTCCCCGAAAGGAACACGAGCAGGAAATTTTCAGGACGGAAGAAATAGTATTAACTTTTGAGAAAGTAGGCTGCACCTCAACAATAGAAATAAACGGGTTTATTTCGTATTGTCTTCGATTTGCACTACCTTTGCCACTTGTTCAGAGTAATGAATTGTTCTTCGATACCGGATTACACTCATACTTTGGATTTAGTGGTGGCACTCGGAGGGATACCGAGTGCCTTTTCTTTCTCCTTTTCAGACGACTATCCCCGTCATTATCAATCCACTAAATTCCAAAGTAATGAACAACAAGAAGAAAAACGAGGGTCAGACCGACTTTTCCTATTACGGTCTGTACCTGCTGGACTACCTCCGCACGAACAGGTTTGAACAGGCTTCCGACGATGCCTTCATCCGGGAGCGTGCCGACCGTGCCGCCGAAACGTATGAGCGTGCGCGGCTCGAAGGCTATCCGCCCGAAGGGGCGCAGGAGTTGGCGATGGACACGCTCCTGCGGGGGCTTCGCTATTCCAAGTACGCCATCCTCCGCGAAGTCGTGGAAAACGAGTTTGCCGACGAAGTGCCGGGAAAGAAACGCGAAGCCTTCATCCGAAAGTTGCTGCCGCCGGTCGGCAACGTATTCTCCGCCTATGACCTTTCGGACGACAATTTCGCCCTGTCGCCCGAATACGACCTGCTCTACACGGAGCTGACGGGAGCCGCCGTCCTTTATATCGGGGAATATGGCGTTTAACCGCAAACAACGGCTGCGGGACAACATCGAGGCGATACGGACGGCATTCATCCTTGACAGGGAACGGAGGACGGCAACCGCCGAGGAACAAGCCATACTTCGGAAGTATTGCGGTTTCGGCGGGTTGAAGTGCATACTGAATCCTGCAAAGGAACTGACGGATGCCGTGCATTGGGCGAAATCGGACCTCGAACTGTTTACCCCTACGGTAGAACTGCACAGGCTGGTGCGTGAAAACAGCAAGGACGATACGGAGTACAAGCGGTACGTGGATGCCATGAAGCAGTCCGTGCTGACCGCTTTCTACACCCCGCCGGAGATAACCGGCACGATTGCGGAGGCTCTGCATGAACACGGCATACGTCCCGACCGTGTGCTGGAGCCGTCGGCGGGCGTGGGCGCATTCGTGGATGCCGTGCTGGAAAACAAGCCGGACGCGGACATCATGGCTTTCGAGAAAGACCTGATGACGGGCAAGATATTGGGACACCTGCATCCCGACCAAAAGGTAAGGGTGCAGGGATTCGAGAAGATAGAGAAGCCCTTCACGGACTATTTCGACCTTGCCATCTCGAACATCCCGTTCGGCGACGTGGCTGTGTTCGACCCGGAATTTACAGGAAGCCAAGACCCGGCAAGGCGTTCCGCACCGAAGGCAATACACAACTACTTCTTCCTGAAAAGCCTTGACGCGGTGCGTGAGGGCGGCATCGTGGCGTTCATCACCTCTCAAGGGGTACTGGACGCACCGTCCAACGCGCCCATACGCGAGTATATGATGCGTAATGCCAATCTGGTGGGAGTCGCACGCCTGCCGAACAACCTCTTCACGGACAACGCGGGTACGGAAGTGGGCAGCGACCTGATTATCCTGCAAAAGAACAGCGGCAAGAAACGGGAGCTGTACGATTATGAAGAGTTGTTCGTGCAGACGGAAAAGACACCGATAGGCAGTTTCCAGAACGGGTATGTCGGCAGCATCGGCATGATTCCCCACTCGGATCTGATAAGCGGCACAGACCCTTACGGGAAACCAGCCTATAAAGTCATGCACCGGGACGGCATCGGGCAAATGGCGGAGGATTTGCGGGAACATATGGATATTGAGCTGTATAAGTTGGACAAAAAGCTGTATGAAATGCACAGCCTGCATCCGGCACAGGGGAAAAGCACGGTAACAGAAACCATTTCCACACCGGTTGTCACTCCTGAGATACAGCCACGTCATGAAATGGCAGCGAAGCCCGAAGCGGCAACACCGCAGCCGGAGGAAGAAAAGTCGGAGATAGAGCCGCGCCGCCCCGATTATTCGGAGGGCGTGCAGCTCTCCCTGCTCGACCTCTGGGGCATGACCGAGGAAGTACGCAAGCAGGAAGCCCCCGCCAAGAAGAAAAAGACGGCGAAAAAGGAAAGCCCGGCAAGGCGTATGCCTCCCAAACCGCAGGCGCAGGTTACGCCGAAGGTTACGACTGCACCGCCACAGCCGTCTGTTGCACCACTGACGGAGAAGAGGGACAGCCATGAAACAAAGCCGGTGAGTTTCGCAGCCAAAGGCGATCTGGATGATATTTACGCCTCTTTGGATTGGGACACCAATCCGCCCATCAACGGTTTCTATGAAATGATGATGGACCTCACGCCGGAGCGACGCAAGGAACTTCGCAGGCTGGCGGCACAGCATCAGGAGAAGCAACGGGTGGACGGGACGGCGGTGAAAGCCGCTCCCGCCATTGACATGCCGGAAAAGGAAGCGACAAAACGCCCCGAAGCACAGACGGAAGTCGCAACCGTTCCCGTTACGGACAATAACGCAAGTGAGACAACAACTTCCCTTTTCCCTGAATTTGAAACGGAAAAGCCGAAGGAGGAACCTCTCGACCTTTCTCCCCGTCCGTTCAACGGTATGCTGGAGCCGCACTACCGTGACGGCTCTATGGTACTGGATGCTTCACGCAATCTCGGTTATTTGAAGGGCCTCACGCCTTACGGCGCGACATTCCAACCGCTTGACCTGACCGGCTACCAGAAGGAGAAAGCGATGTTGTATGTGTCACTCCGTGACGCATACGAGCGGCTTTACCGCTACGAGGCGGAGTATCACGATGAAGGGTCTGCGCAACGCGGAGCGTTGAACACCTGCTACGATGAGTTTGTCATGCGCTACGGCAACCTCAATGCCAAGCATAACGTGAAACTGTTGATGATGGATGTCGCCGGACGCGACATCCTTTCGCTGGAACGGGCGGAGGACGGCAGGTTCGTCAAGGCGGACATTTTCGAGCGTCCCGTTTCCTTCTCTGTGGAGAGCCATGCCAACGTAAGCTCTCCCGAAGAGGCACTCTCCGCGTCGCTCAACAAGTTCGGCACGGTCAATCTCGACTATATGCGGGAGATAACCGACAGCACGGAGGAGGGATTGCTTGACGCCCTCAAAGGACGCATCTTCTACAACCCGCTCGTAACCGGTTACGAGATAAAGGACAGGTTCATCGCCGGGAATGTGATAGAAAAGGCGGAGCGCATCGAGGCATGGATGGGCGACAACCCCGAAAACGGACGTATGCCGGAAGTGAAGCAGGCGTTGGAGGCTCTGAAAGAAGCCGAGCCGCCGCGCATCGCCTTTGAGGACCTCGACTTCAATTTCGGGGAACGCTGGATTCCGACGGGCGTGTATGCCGCCTATATGAGCCATCTTTTCGACACGGACGTGAAAATCGCCTACTCCGCAAGCATGGATGAGTTTTCGGTGGCGTGCGGCTGCCGCACCATGAAAATCACGGACGAGTTTTTAGTGAAGGGCTATTACCGGAACTATGACGGCATGCACCTGTTGAAACACGCCCTGCACAACACCTGCCCGGACATGATGAAATCCATCGGTAAGGACGAGCATGGCAATGACATCAAGGTGCGTGACAGCGAGGGCATACAGCTCGCCAACGCCAAGATTGATGAAATCCGCAACGGGTTCTCGGAATGGCTGGAAGAGCAGTCGCCGCAGTTCAAGGAACGGCTGACGACGATGTACAACCGCAAGTTCAACTGTTTCGTGCGCCCAAAGTATGACGGCTCTCACCAGACATTTCCCGACCTCAACCTCAAAGGGCTGGCAAGCCGGGGTATCAAGAGCGTCTATCCGTCACAGATGGATTGCGTCTGGATGCTCAAACAGAATGGCGGTGGCATTTGTGACCACGAGGTGGGAACCGGTAAAACGCTGATAATGTGTATTGCAGCGCATGAGATGAAGCGCCTGAACTTGGCGCACAAACCGATGATTATCGGGCTGAAAGCCAATGTCGCGGAGATTGCCGCCACCTATCAGGCGGCATATCCCAACGCGCGGATTCTCTATGCCTCGGAGAAGGACTTCTCGACCGCCAACCGCGTGCGTTTCTTCAACAACATCAAGAACAACGACTACGATTGCGTCATCATGTCGCACGACCAGTTCGGCAAGATTCCGCAGTCGCCGGAGTTGCAGCAGCGCATCCTGCAAGCGGAGCTTGACACGGTGGAGGAAAATCTCGAAGTCCTGCGGCAACAGGGCAAGAACGTGTCGAGGGCGATGCTGAAAGGGCTGGAAAAGCGCAAGCACAACCTTGAAGCGAAGTTGGAGAAGGTGGAACATGCCATCCAATCGCGCACGGATGATGTGGTGGACTTCAAGCAGATGGGCATCGACCATATCTTCATTGACGAGAGCCATCAATTCAAGAACCTGACTTTCAACACGCGGCACGACCGTGTGGCGGGATTGGGAAACTCGGAAGGAAGCCAGAAAGCCCTGAACATGCTCTTTGCCATACGTACCATACAGGAACGCACGGGCAAGGACTTGGGGGCTACGTTCCTGTCCGGTACGACCATCAGCAACTCGCTGACGGAGCTGTACCTGCTCTTCAAGTACCTTCGCCCTAAGGAACTGGAACGGCAGGATATTCGTTGCTTTGACGCTTGGGCGGCTATCTTTGCCAAGAAGACGACCGACTTCGAGTTCAACGTGACGAACAACGTGGTGCAGAAGGAGCGTTTCCGCTACTTCATCAAAGTGCCGGAGCTTGCCGCCTTCTACAACGAGATAACCGACTACCGCACGGCGGAGGACGTGGGCGTGGACCGTCCGCACAAGAACGAGATACTGCACCACATACCGCCGACGCCGGAGCAGGAGGACTTCATCCAAAAGCTGATGCAGTTCGCCAAGACGGGTGACGCCACGCTGCTGGGCAGACCACCCCTGTCGGAAACGGAGGAGAAGGCGAAGATGCTTATCGCCACCGACTACGCCCGCAAGATGGCTCTCGATATGCGCATGATAGACCCGCATTACGAAGACCACCCCGACAACAAGGCTTCGCACTGCGCCAAGACGATTGCGGAGTATTACCACAGGTATGACGCGCAGAAAGGCACGCAGTTCGTGTTCTCGGATCTGGGAACGTACCAGCCGGGCGACGGGTGGAACGTGTACAGCGAGATAAAGCGGAAACTGACGGAGGACTACGGCATCCCGGCAGGCGAGGTGCGCTTCATTCAGGAGTGCAAGACCGACAAGGCACGCAAGGGGGTGATAGACGCCATGAACGCCGGAACGGTGCGCGTGCTGTTCGGCTCCACCTCCATGCTCGGAACGGGTGTGAACGCGCAGAAACGGTGTGTCGCAATCCATCATTTGGATACGCCGTGGCGTCCGTCCGACCTACAACAGCGTGACGGACGGGGAGTCAGGGCAGGCAACGAGATTGCCAAGCATTTTGCCGGGAACAACGTGGATGTCATCATCTACGCTGTGGAAAAGTCGCTGGACAGCTACAAGTTCAACCTGCTGCACTGCAAGCAGACATTCATCTCGCAGCTCAAAAGCGGGGCGATGGGCGCGCGTACCATCGACGAGGGGGCTATGGACGAGAAATCGGGCATGAACTTCTCGGAGTACATGGCGTTGCTCTCCGGCAATACCGACCTTTTGGACAAGGCGAAACTGGAAAAGCGTATCGCCTCGCTCGAAGGGGAACGCAAGTCGTTCAACAAGGGCAAGCGCGATTCGGAGTTCAAGCTGGAAGCCAAGACGGGGGAACTGCGCAACAATACGGCGGTAATCGAAGCCATGACGGAAGATTGGAACCGCTTTCTTTCCGTTGTCAAGACCGATAAGGAGGGCAATCGCCAGAATGCTGTCAAGGTGGACGGTGTGGATTCTACCGATGAAAAGGTTATCGGAAAGCGTTTGCAGGAAATCGCCAAGAACGCCACGACGGGCGGTTTGTACAAGCCTGTCGGGGAACTTTACGGTTTTCCGATAAAGGTGGTCAGCGAGAGAATACTCAAAGAGGGGCTGGAGTTTACCGACAACCGTTTCGTGGTGGAGGGAAACTACAAGTACACTTACAATAACGGGCATCTGGCGATGGCTGATCCGGTAGCCGCCGCACGTAATTTCCTGAACGCATTGGAGAGGATTCCGTCCATCATCGACCAGTATAAGGGAAAGAACGAGGTGCTGGAAAAGGAAGTCCCACAGTTGCAGGAGATAGCAAGTAAGGTATGGAAAAAGGAGGACGAACTGAAACAGTTGAAGTCCGAACTTGCCGCGCTTGACCGCAAAATACAGTTAGAGCTTGCGCCGCCTACACCCGATGTCGCCGAAAAGGAGAACGACGGACAGGAGGTCAAGCCTGTTTCGGAAGGTGTACGGAGCATATCGCCACAACAAACCGATGATGCACCACCGATACGCAGCCCGATGGATAAACGAAGTCCGTCTGGCAATTTCATTGCCAATCATATCATTATCGGGCGTCCGGGTTTTCAGTTTAAGGATGAAAACCGATCGAAAGGGATAAAAATTTAAAATTATGAATTTTATATAAAATATTAATAGGGGCTATCCAAAAGGTCTAAAAGTAAATCTTATCCCCTCTGCAAGTATCTGTAGAAGAGTGATTGTAAGGATTTCTTTCTTTTTGGGCAGCCTCTATTAAATTTATTTATTCTTTCTTGATTTATGTTTATAAACATTATACCAAAAAATATTCCAACTAACCTTGTTTATGTTTTGTCAGCCACCATTTGCACAACCATATTTGACTCCCAAAGAGAGTGAATTCGATAAGATAACTTGCTGCATACCCACAATAAGGGGCTAAATAGAATACGAATGGGAAATAGATAACAGTACCGACAACAGATTGCGTTATGTAGTTGGTTAAACTCATTTTACCATAAAGCTGTAATGTGGAAACCGCTTTTTTGACACGTTCCTTATGACACAATAATATGAACGAGAATATTTCTACAGAATCATCAGTAAAACAGAAAAAAATACTAATTTTGTTTTTGATGATCATTTCAAAAGGAATTAGAAAAATATCTAATTCTAACTTATAGAGGAAAAAGCAACAATTAAATATTAAAGAATAAAAGATACGAAAAATATGACGCCAAAAGAGATACTACAAGAATGGATTGACTGCTTCAACGCCGCCGATGCAGTCGCTTTGGCAAACTTATACGCTCAGGATGCCATAAACCATCAAGTCGCAAACACCCCGGTTATAGGAAAAACAGCTATCCATAAAATGTTTGTAAATGAATTTGCAACCTCAAAAATGGTTTGTATTGTTGAGCATATATTCGAGGATGGAGAATGGGCTATCATGGAATGGAAAGATCCGCTCGGGTTGCGAGGATGCGGATTCTTCCATGTGCAAAACGATAAAATCGTTTTCCAAAGAGGTTATTGGGATAAGCTCAGCTTTCTCAAACAGCACGGTTTAACCGTAGAGAATAGTGATAAAAATCCAAACACATAACACCGTCCGATATGGGAATCATCATTCATTCTTTAGAGTCCGTTTCTTTCAAAGATTTGTATGCGGCATTCTCATCCGCATTCAAAGATTATGATTTCTCTTTGAATGCGGATGAATTGCGACGCATGCTCGACCGACGAGGATACAATCCACAACTATCTTTCGGAGCATTTTTCGAAGGACGGCTGATTTCTTTTGTGTTTAACGGAACAGGCATGTACAACAACATCTTGACGGCTTATGACACAGGGACGGGAACCGTACCTTCATTCCGGGGATTACACCTAACCCAAAAAATATTCACTTTCAGCCTCGAATTGATATATCAACAAGGAGTTCGGCAATATGTACTGGAAGTTTTGCAACACAATCACAAAGCAATAAAAATATATCGCAAATTAGGCTTTGAAACACAGAGAAATTTCAACTACTACTCTGCCAAACTGAGCGATATTGTTCCTGTATTGCAAGTAAACCATACTGCATGTCGCATACTCCCATCGGATTTAAAAAACTGCCTTAACCAAACGGCCTGGTTCGATTTTCATCCTTCATGGCAAAATGACAGGGCTTCACTGGAACGCGGAATCGACAATTTGGACATATTGGGAGCTTATGAAAGAGAAGAACTTGTCGGATTTGTTATCTTTGAACCGGCATCAGGCGATATTTCATCCCTCGCAGTTGCAAAAGATTACCGGCGTAAAGGAATAGGCAAGTCCTTGCTTAAAAGTGCTGTCAGTCATTTTCAAAGCGATGTACTCAAATTTACTAATGTTGATTGCGATTGTGAATCAGTCACTGGTTTCTTGTCATCATTAGGACTTACCCCAAAAGGACAACAGTTTGAAATGGTCAGAAAAATTTAACCTACATTTATATGAATAGCCCTCATCATCAAATAACAAATTAATAATACCAAATAAAAATACGTATAGATTAAAAAAGTTCTTTGTGCTTTTGTCAGGGAACTTTTTTTTCGTAAATTTGCGTTCAATTATGCGGCAGTAATAATATACATATTAATACGAGTTAAGAATCCTGTAGTTTTCCACATGCTACGAGGAGGTATTAAAAGGTGCGTTTCGGCAATGCATCTATTGTAGTATATTATTGCTTAATCAAATGAACATTATAAATTTAGGAATTCTTGCTCACATTGATGCAGGAAAAACTTCCGTAACCGAAAATCTGCTATTTGCCTGCGGAGCAACGGAAAAGCGCGGCAGTGTTGATAAAGGTGACACCATAACAGACTCTATGGATATAGAAAAACGTAGAGGAATTACTATTCGGGCTTCTACGACATCTATTGTTTGGAATGGTGTGAAATGCAATATCATTGACACTCCGGGACACATGGATTTTATTGCAGAGGTGGAGCGGACATTCAAAATGCTTGATGGAGCAGTCCTCATATTATCGGCAAAGGAAGGCATACAAGCACAAACAAAGTTGCTGTTCAAGACTTTGCAAAAACTGCAAATCCCGACAATTATATTTATCAATAAGATTGATCGTGCCGGCGTAAATCTTGAGCGTTTATATCTGGACATAAAAACAAATCTGTCGCAAGACGTCTTGTTTATGCAAACGGTTGTCGATGGAGTAGTTTACCCGATTTGCACCTCAACAGATATAAGGGCAGAACACAAAGAATTTGTATGCAACCATGACGACGATATATTAGAACTATATTTGGCGGATAAAGAAATCTTACCGGCAGATTATTGGAATGCGATAATCGCTCTTGTGGCAAAAGCCAAAGCCTATCCGGTCTTGCATGGATCAGCAATGTGCAATATTGGCATCAATGAGTTGTTAGACGCCATCATTTCTTTTATATTTCCTCCGGCATCAGTCCCAAATAGACTTTCAGCTTATCTTTATAAAATAGAACATGACCCCAAAGGGCATAAAAGAAGTTTTCTAAAAATTATTGACGGAAGTCTGAGACTTCGAACCGTTATAAAAGTCAATGATTCGGAAAAATTCATCAAGATTAAAAATCTAAAAACCATTTATCAGGGCAAAGAGATAAATGTTGATGAAGTGGTTGCTAATGATATCGCAATTATAGAAGATATAGAAGAATTAAGAATCGGAGATTATTTAGGTGTTAAACCTTGTCTGATTCAAGGATTATCTCATCAGCATCCCGCCCTCAAATCTTCTGTCCGACCAGACAAGCCCGAAGAGAGAAGCAAGTTGATATCCGCTCTAAATGTATTGTTTATTGAAGACCCGTCTCTGTCCTTTTCCATAAATTCATATAGTGATGAATTGGAAATCTCGTTATATGGTTTAACCCAAAAAGAAATCATACAAACATTGCTGGAAGAACGATTCTCCGTAAAGACCCATTTTGATGAAATCAAGACTATCTACAAAGAACGACCTAAAAAGAAGGTGAATAAGATTATCCATATCGAAGTCCCTCCCAACCCTTACTGGGCCTCAATAGGACTGACTCTGGAACCTTTACCGATAGGGTCAGGGGTGCAAATCGAAAGTGAAATCTCCTTTGGTTATCTGAACCATTCTTTTCAAAATGCCGTTTTTGAAGGAATCCGTATGTCTTGCCAATCGGGATTGCATGGATGGGAAGTGACGGATTTGAAAGTAACCTTTACTTATGCCCTTTATTATAGTCCGATAAGTACCCCTGCCGATTTTAGACAATTGTCTCCTTATGTCTTCAGGTTGGCTTTGCAACAATCAGGAGTGGATATTCTCGAACCGATGCTCTATTTTGAGTTACAGATACCACAAGTAGCAAGTTCCAAAGCTATTACAGATCTGCAAAAAATGATGTCTGAGATTAAAGGTATCAGTTGTAATAAAGAGTGGTGTCTTATTGAAGGGAAAGTTCCATTAAATACAAGTAAAGACTATGCTTCAGAAGTAAGTTCATACACTAAAGGCTTAGGCACTTTTATGGTTAAGCCGTGTGGGTATCAAATAACAAAAGGCGGTTATTCTGATAATACCCGTATGGAAGAAAAGGATAAACTTTTATTCATGTTTGAAAAATCAGTATCATCAAAATAATGGAACGATCCAGGAATTTCTATAAGACAATACGGTTGGGGTATATACTTATCTCCGTTCTTATCGGATGTATAGCATATAATAGCTTCTATGAATGGCAGGAGATAGAAGCATTAGAACTTGACAATAAAAAAATAGACGAGTTCCGAAAAGAGATAAACAATATCAATATTCAAATGATAAAATTTTCTCTATTTGGTGAAACAATACTGGAATGGAACGATAAAGATATCGAACATTACCATGCACAGCGTATGGCAATGGATAGTATGCTCTGCCGTTTCAAAGCTACCTATCCGGCAGAGCGTATAGACAGCGTACGCCATCTTCTCGAAGATAAGGAACGGCAGATGTGCCAAATCGTTCAAATACTTGAACAACAACAAGCCATCAACGATAAGATAACCAGTCAAGTACCTGTAATCGTGCAGAAGAGTGTGCAGGAACAGCCCAAGAAGTCCAAGCGCAAAGGTTTCTTGGGCATCTTCGGCAAAAAGGAAGAAGCGAAACCAACTGTGACTACCACGATGCACCGTTCCTTTAACCGGAATATGAGAACCGAACAACAGGCGCAAAGCCGCCGCTTATCGGTTCATGCCGATAGCCTTGCCGCACGAAATGCGGAACTTAACAGGCAACTGCAAGGACTGGTTGTTCAAATAGACGGGAAAGTACAAACTGACCTACAAAAGCGGGAAGCCGAGATAACAGCCATGCGGGAACGGTCGTTCATTCAGATTGGGGGCTTGACAGGGTTCGTTATACTGCTACTGGTCATATCATATATCATCATACACCGAAATGCCAACCGCATCAAGCGATATAAACAGGAAACCGCAGATTTAATCGAGCGACTGCAACAAATGGCAAAGCGAAACGAGGCACTGATAACCTCCCGCAAGAAAGCCGTACATACCATTACCCATGAATTACGCACACCGCTGACTGCAATAACGGGCTATGCCGGACTGATACAAAAAAACTTCAATGCGGATAAAACCGGGATGTATATCCGAAATATTCAGCAATCCTCCGACCGTATGCGTGAAATGCTTAATACTCTTCTGAGTTTCTTCCGGCTGGACGACGGCAAGGAACAACCTAATTTCTCCACGTGTAGGATTTCATCAATAGCGCATACGCTCGAATCAGAGTTTATGCCAATTGCCATAAACAAGGGACTTGCTCTTACTGTGACGAATCACACGGATGCTGTTGTACTGACCGATAAGGAACGCATTCTACAAATTGGAAATAACCTGCTGTCAAACGCCATCAAGTTCACTGAGAACGGTGCCGTTTCTCTGACAATGGGGTATGATAACGGTATGCTGAAACTTATCGTCAAAGATACGGGTTCGGGTATGACCGAAGAGGAACAGCAACGTGTGTTCGGTGCGTTTGAACGTTTGTCAAACGCTGCCGCAAAGGACGGCTTCGGATTAGGTCTTTCCATTGTTCAGCGCATTGTGACAATGCTCGGCGGCACAATCCAGCTGAAGAGCGAGAAAGGCAAGGGCAGCCGTTTCACGGTGGAGATACCCATGCAGTCAGCCGAGGAATTGCCGGAACGGATAAATAAAACACAGATTCATCATAACCGAACACTCCATGATATTGTTGCCATCGACAATGACAAGGTACTTCTCCTAATGCTGAAAGAAATGTATGCACAAGAAGGGATACATTGCGATACCTGTACCAATGCGGCGGAACTGATGGAAATGATACGCCGGAAAGAATACAGTCTGCTTCTGACCGATTTGAATATGCCGGATATAAACGGCTTCGAGCTGTTGGAACTGCTACGCACCTCCAATGTGGGCAATTCAAGGATCATTCCGATTATTGTAACAACCGCTTCGGGCAGTTGCAACAGAGAGGAACTTTTAGAACGTGGATTTTCTGATTGCCTTCTCAAGCCGTTTTCCATATCGGAGCTGATGGAAGTTTCCGACAAGTGCGCCATGAAAGGTAAACAAAATGAAAAGCCTGATTTCTCCTCCCTACTGTCTTACGGCAATGAATCCGTCATGTTGGATAAACTGATAGCGGAAACCGAAAAGGAAATGCAGTCGGTCAGGGATGGGGAACAACGGAAAGACTTTCAAGAACTGGACGCCCTGACACACCACCTACGTAGTTCGTGGGAGATACTGCGTGCCGACCAACCATTAAGGGAACTTTATAAACAGCTTCATGGGAGTGCCGTTCCCGATTATGAAGCATTGAACAACGCCGTGACTGCCGTATTGGATAAGGGTTCGGAGATAATCCGGCTGGCAAAAGAAGAAAGGAGAAAATACGAAAATGGATAAAACAAAAATCATCGTGGTGGAGGACAACATCGTATATTGCGAGTTTGTCTGCAACCTGCTGGCACGGGAGAAATTCCGTACCGTGCAGGCTTTCCACCTCTCGACAGCGAAGAAACTTCTGCAACAAGCCGCTGACAATGATATAGTAGTTTCTGATTTGCGTTTGCCTGACGGTGACGGCATCGACCTATTGCGCTGGATGCGCAAAGAAGGCATGACGCAGCCGTTCATCATCATGACCGACTATGCCGAAGTACATACGGCGGTTGAAAGCATGAAACTCGGTTCGCTGGACTACATACCCAAGCAACTCGTGGAGGACAAACTCGTGCCTTTGCTCCGCACCATACTGAAAGAGCGGAATATCGGGCGAAGCCGCATGCCCGTATTTGCCCGTGACGGTTCAGCCTTTCAGAAAATCATGCACCGGATAAGGCTGGTAGCTCCTACCGACATGAGCGTACTGATATTCGGGGAGAACGGTACTGGCAAAGAGCATATTGCCCATCTACTGCACGATAAAAGCAAGCGTTCAGGCAAGCCTTTCGTGGCGGTGGACTGCGGCTCACTCACCAAAGAACTTGCGCCATCGGCGTTCTTCGGACACGTTAAAGGAGCGTTCACTGGTGCTGAAAACACAAAGAAAGGCTATTTCCACGAGGCGGAAGGCGGCACATTGTTTTTGGATGAAGTGGGTAATCTCGCACCGGAAACCCAACAGATGTTACTCCGTGCCATACAGGAACGGCGGTTCCGTCCCGTTGGCGACAAGTCCGACCGCAGTTTCAACGTCCGCATCATCGCCGCCACCAACGAGGATCTGGAAAAGGCGGTCAATGAAAAGCGTTTCCGACAGGATTTGTTATACCGCCTACATGACTTCGAGATAACCGTTCTGCCCTTACGTGACTGTCAGGAGGACATCATGCCGCTGGCGGAGTTCTTCCGTGAGATTGCCAATAAGGAATTGGAATGCAATGTTAGTGGCTTCAGTTCCGAAGCGCGGAAAGTGTTACTGATCCATTCATGGCCGGGTAACGTGCGCGAACTTCGGCAGAAAATCATGGGTGCGGTGTTGCAGGCTCAGACGGGACTTGTCACGAAAGAGCATCTGGAACTTGGAATAACCGAAACAACCTCTGTTGTCGGCTTCTCCCTACGCAACGAAGAGGAAGATAAAGAGCGGATTATACGTGCTTTGAAGCAGGCTGGCGGGAACCGGAAGGTTGCTGCCGAATTGCTTGGAATAGGCAGGACAACACTCTATAATAAACTGGAAGAATATGGATTGAAGTATAAATTTGAGCAACCATAGCCCGCAATTCGCTGAAAATGGCTATCTTTGCATGACATATTAGAAGGTAACGGCGACTGGCAGAGCCTTTTGCCGCCTATATATAACATAAGACCGCAAGGCGTTTCGAGCGAAAATCTGGTAAATTGACACTACGGAGACGATTGCGTGATGCTTATGCTATGCCTACGCATAGCGTGCATTCACGTACTCTCCGTAAAAGGCTTTACCAGAGCCGTCGCTTGAAAGTAGTGTGATTTGCACGCTACTTTTTTGCCCTTGCCCAACGAAAGGAAACGATAATGGGTAAAGTACAGATTCTTGCCGTCCTCACGATAGACGGTTGTCAAAGCTCCGAGTTATATTGCAAAGCGTATAAGGAACTGCGCCTTGAAGATTGCGGCATCAATGAGATAAGGGAAAACGCCCTTTATCATATCACACCGGATTATTCCATCTCCATGCTTGACGAATGGCGGAAATCCACAACAGACATCTGCTATCTGGCGGAAGTCACTCCTGAAAAAGCGGACTACATCAACGGGCTGCTGCGTATGCGTGTGGTGGATGAAATCATACTTTACACGATTCCTTTCATTGCCGGAACGGGAAAGCGTTTCTTCCAATCCGCCTTGCCGCAGGAACAATGGACGCTGACCTCACAGAAGGTGTACCGCAACGGAGTGGTCCGCCATATCTATAAAGCGTGCGTTTGATGTCCATAAAATGGACGAATGTTCAGTAAATGAACACTTTAAGCTGAATACAATTCCTTTCAGATAAATAAATCGCGAAATTATCACTCTGAAATCCAGCACCTTGCAGAGAGCGTGCCGGATTTTTTATTTTATGGACACGCTTTTTGCCAATCATATTCATGTGCGCATACCGAAAAAACAGAGTGTAAAATTTCAAAATTGACAGGACATGAATTATTTCTTATTGACGGAAACAGAGTTCTTCCGCCGTATAAACGAAGCCGGGGACTGCAATATGGAAACGGCATACACGGCTTTCGCCACGCAAGTGATCGAACTATGCAACGGCAATGTGGACACCACCCGCACCATCATCGCGCTGGCTTACATTGAAATCGAGTTGCAGCACCATCCCGTGCGCAATCTTCCCGAAGAAAAGAGGGAGGTTGCAGCCTACATCAGCAAGGCACTCTCTTTCGTTAGGAAGATGCAGAAGTTCCTTGCCGCTCCCCAAGTGTCACCACTAATCCCCATCCGTACATCCTCCGACAACACAACCGAAAATCCCGCCTCACCCCTGCAATGGACGGGCAACGCCATCGACCTCGTGGAACTTATCTACGGCATCAACGAGATGGGCTGCATCAATAACGGCAACATGCCGCTCAAACAGCTCGCCCCGCTCCTCTACAAGATTTTCGGTGTCGAATCAAAGGACTGCTACCGCTTCTATATCGACATCAAACGACGGAAGAACGAAAGCCGCACCTACTTCCTTGACAGGATGCAGGAGAAACTGAACGAGAAGATGCTCCGCGACGAGGAAATGGAACGTTTGAGAAAATAATCCTGTACCAATGATGAATCAGGGGGTGACGTTATGCCACTCTCTGATTTTTTGTAGGTTTTGTACCTGCCGTGCAGATACATTTCGTTATCTATTCGCCCGAAAACCAGCGAAAAGCACTATCTTTGTACCCACCTTACAGAATTGTATATGAGCATAGACAACCTCGACATAGTAAAACGGCTGATAGCCGAAAAAGAATGCGGACGGGTGGAGTTCAAGGAAACCACCGGACAGTTGGAGCGTGGCATGGAAACGCTTTGCGCTTTCCTTAACGGAGAAGGCGGCACGGTATTGTTCGGTGTTACCGACAAGGAAAAAATCATCGGACAAGACGTGAGCGACAAGACCAAGAGGGATATAGCGGACGCGATCAACCGGTTGGAGCCTGTGGCAATGGTACAAATATCTTATGCACCGCTGCCGGACAGTGAGAAGAAAGTAATTGTTTTTCGTGTTGAAGATTCAAGGCTCAACCGTCCGTTCTGCTATAAAGGAAGACCATATATGCGGGTGGAAAGTGCGACCACAACGATGCCACAATCAAAGTATAATGAACTTCTTTTGCAGCATGAAAAAGTCTGGCATAGCTGGGAAACCTACCCGAATACCGATTTGAAGATTACGGATTTGGATGAAGAGGAAATCCACAAGACGGTACGTTTAGGAATAGAGTACGGACGTTTACCCGAATCGACAGGTGACGAAGTTCCTATCATACTTGAAAAACTGAATCTTCTTGAAGGCGGTGTACTTAAAAATGCAGCCGCCGTATTGTTCGCCAAAAAGAAACTGGTACATTATCCGCAGAACTTGCTGCGACTTGCCCGATTCAGAGGTACAGACAAAACCGTATTTATAGACAACAAACGGGTACACGGGAACTTGTTCCATCTGCTTGACGAGGCAATGGCTTTTGTGTTCAGACATCTTTCATTATCCGGAACAACGGACGCATTGGAGCGTGAGGAACATTTGGAAATACCGCATAAGGCTATACGAGAAGCTGTAATCAACTCCCTATGTCACAGGAGTTACCGTGATATTGGAGGTTCGGTAGCCATAGCCATCTATGATGACCGTGTTGAAATAGAGAATCCCGGTTCGTTTCCGTCCGAATGGGATATGAATAAAATCAAATCCGAACATGGTTCAAAGCCCCATAATCCTTTAATTGCAGACACGCTTTATGTGCGAAAAGTATTGGAGAGCTGGGGACGCGGCATAAATCTCATAATAGAAGAATGTCAAAAGGTTAATTTGCCGGAGCCTGAATATCAAATAACAACCAATGAAGTGAAACTTGTCTTCAGATATAAGGTGGCAGGACAAGAAACAGGACAAGAAACAGGACAAGTAGCAGGACAAGTAGCAGGACAAGTAATGTCGCTTGTATCAGCTTTGGGAAATGATATTTTGCCGTTGAAAGAAATCATGGAGCGTTTATCTTTGAGGGGACGTGATAATTTCCTTACCAGTTACCTAAATCCTGCATTGAGAGAGGGACTTGTCGAACAAACCCATCCGGAAAATCCCAAGCACCGCAACCAAAAATACAGGCTTACTGAAGCTGGAAAAATCATTTTGTCAAAAGGCAACAGGAAGGATGGCTAAGAAGAAACATAAGAAAGATTCAGATGCAGACTTGCCTGTAATCATGGATTACGGCATCGGTTGCATATCCATTTATGACCCGGTTGATATGATGCCATACAATGACCCGCCTGTCACCGAGCAAACCCGTTTCAAGAAACTCCGCAAGGAAATGAAAGCGGAGTTCAAATGGTTGGCGTCTTCTATAACAATAGAGTATTGGAAAGAAAACCGGCAGATACCTTTCGGTGAGGAAATGTCGAAACTCAGAATCCGACTGTTGAGAATCTTCGCCGAAGAATACAGCATACTACTAAAAGATGATACAGAACTGAAAAACTATCTGCTCATGCTTGTCATTACCACCATCAACAAGCATCTCCAATCTGAAAATAAAAATCCGTAACCGGTCGTCGGCTACGGATTTTCCATATATAAACGGATATACTATTTCTGCTGCAACAGATGTTTCAGATTTTCGTCACCCGCGATGCGTTCCAGCTCGTCGGCGACAATCTGTTTCACCTCCTCCTTGATACGCCTGTAATTCGCCTGCACTGTTTCCTTCATGCAGTCTTTGCCATCCTCGTCCGTGAAGTCAGTAATTACGGGTATCGGCTTGTAGGCTTTCTCCTCGCGCTTGACCTTCTCGGCATCCACGACAATCTCACAGTGGAAAATCTTCTGTTCTATACGTTCGTTGAAGTTGTCGGACACCGAACCGACAAACATTCCCTGCGTCAAGCCGGAAATCTTGCTCGGCGGGATAAGCGCGTCCATCTGCGTGTTGATGGAGGTGGAAACATCCTGCCTGTTGATGGAAATGGACTGCCGTTTCTGCAACACCTTTCCGAACCGTTCCGAGAGCGTCTTGGCGGTTTCGCCCACCACCTGACCGGAGAAAATATTGCCGACGGTGTTCATCACCACTTTCGCCTCCTTGTCCCCGTAGTCACGCACCAACTGGCTGAAATCCTGAAATCCCAGACATACGGCAACCTTGTTGCTTCGTGCGGTGGCGATAAGGTTGTCCAGCCCCTTGAAATATATCGTCGGAAGCTCGTCGATGATAACTGACGACTTCAACATCCCTTTCTTGTTGATGAGCTTCACGATACGGGAATTATACAGACCGAGAGCCGCCCCGTAAATGTTCTGACGGTCCGGATTGTTGCCCACGCAGAGTATTTTCGGCTCTTTGGGATTGTTGATGTCCAGCGTGAACTCACTGTCCGACATCACCCAATAGAGCTGCGGGGAAATCATGCGTGACAGCGGGATTTTCGCCGATGCAATCTGCCCCATCAACTGCTCGGCAGCCCCTCCGAGCCACGCGTCCATGAACGGTGAGAGATAGTTCTCCAATTCCGGGTAAGATGTCAGTATCGGGAAGATATCCTCGTAACGGCGGTTCAGGAACTCGATGGCATGGGGGAACGTGCAATACTTGCCATTTTGGAAAATTTTAAGATACCAGATGATAGCCGCGAAGAGGATGATGGGCGATTCCACAAAGAAGTCGCCCTGCTTCTGCACCCAACTCTTGTTTAAGTTGAGCATGATGGTGTACGCGCTTTCGTAAGCGTCCGTAATATCCTCCATGAAGTCCGGGTGAATGGGATTGCAACGGTGCGAGCGTCGCGGGTCATCGAAGTTTATCACGTAGAACTTCGGCTTCACCTTGTATCCCTCCGGGTGGTTGAGCAGATGATTATAGGCTATCGTGGACAAGTCGCTGAATTTGAAGTCGTAAACATACATCGAGAAGCCCTTCTCAATCTGCTGCTTGATAAAATTGTTTACCACCGCGTATGACTTTCCGCTGCCCGGCGTACCCAATACGATGGAAGCCCTGAAGGGATTCACTACGTTAATCCAGCCGTTGTTCCAACGTTTCCTGTAATAAAAGCGGGTGGGCAGATTGACCGAATACTCGCTTTCGATGAGCCGTGTTTCCTGCATGAAGCTCTCGTTCTCGTTGTTGAACACGTCATCCATGAGGTTGTGTTTCAACAGGCGGCTCATCCACAGACCGCCCATCAGCAGGCATACATAGCCCGTGCCTACGGTCAGCACGTAAAGCCCCGTCACCGCTTCAACCGGTAGCGGCAACGCCAGTATCCACCAGTTGAGGAAGAACAGTACGAACCCTGCGGCAAGAGCCGTCCAGATCCGTCCCCAAGTAATTTTCTCTCCCTTGACGCCCTTCGTTCCCAGACAGGACAGGGCAAGGAGGAGGACGGCAAACAGTTTCGTGTAGAGGATGGAACGGAACAGCCCCGCCGTGCGGTTGAAATTCATCAGGATTCTGTCCACCACGCCGATGTCCACGCTCCAGAGCCGTATGGCTTCATAGCAGAACCAGTACACGTTCATGACCACTAAAATAATACTCACGGCACGCAGAAAATCCATGATTTTCGCCAATGCCCTCAAATCGTCTTCTTGTTGTGACATAGATTGAAAAATTTTGATGTTGATACCTCGATTACATTCCCAAACCCTTGCGCCTTTTCTTTTTCTTCTTGCGCTGCATCGCCCGGATAAAGGCTTCCTCCTCGGCATCCACAGCCGGACCTTCGGGAGTGAGCAGACCGATACCTCCCGCCGTGTTCTCGTGGTCGGATGCTGTCTGTTCGCGCATATCCTCTACTGTTTCCACCGGAACGGAAAGCGGAATCGGTGGCTGTCCGGCATAAGGCAGCGTGAAGTGTTCCTGCAAAGCGTTGGCGGAAAGTTCCTTGCCCATGCGCGAGCCGTTCAGCACGCAGCCCGTGCGATGGTCGATAAACGTGGCTCCGTAGATGCGCCCTTCCTCCGTGTAGCGCAGCACGGTGTCGATACCCTTCTCCCTGAGCCGCGAAACGAACTTCTCCTTGTCATACGTGCCTTCAAGCACGGAAAGGACGGTGCGTTTTGTCATGTCGGCGAGTTTCCGGTCCTTAATCTCCTGCTTGGAACGGGCAAACTTCTTCTGCACGGCTTCATAGCCTGCGGACTTCCCGAAAAGCGAGGACTTGAACGGGTTGCCCGTCTTGTTCCCGGCATCATCGGTGACGGAATAGACCAGCCCGTGATACTCACGCCCGCACACGTTTCCCCGCGCTTCCTCCACCGTCATATTATATAAGGAAAGGAGGGCGCGATATTCGCCCATCGTCTGGAAACGGTACTGTCCACTCAGAGCCTTGACGGTATTCCCGACCTGCCTTTTCACGTCGCCCGCCGAAGCGTCCACCTTTCGCAGAGGGTTCTCTATCCGTTGATTCTTACGTTCCGCCGGGTGCAGCCCGTACTTTTGTTCCAGTTCCCGCCGGATGCGGTCGCTGCGGCGGAAAAGGAAATCCTGATTGAGCCGCCTGCCTTTCTCGTCCACATTGATTGTCACGATGTGCAGGTGGTGGCGGTCTATGTCCTCGTGCTTTACAATAAGATACGGCTGGTCCCCGTAGCCGAGTTTTTCCAGATACTCGCGTGCGATGTCCTGCAATTCCGTATCGGTCAGCACATCGTCGGGATGCGGGTTGAGCGAGATATGGAGTACCGGTTTCTCCACCCTCGTATGCTCCGGCATACAGGCGAGAAAACCCTCCATCGCCTTGCGTATGTCCACCGTCCCCGTGCCGTCATTGTAGATGCGGTTGGTGGTGAGCAGACGCCCTTTCGCCTCGTTGATCTTTTCCCCGTTGTAGGCAAGTGCGCCGTACAGCGACTTTCCTACACTGATTTTTGCGACCATTTCGCCTCCATTTCCCTTGAAAGTTCCACAATCTGACGGCTCAGTTTCACGAGTTCGACGGTCTGTTGCTCCAGCTTGTAGAGCAACGCCATTGCCTTTTTCTCGGAAAAATGCAGCCTGAGTTCCTTCACGACTTGGTTGTAGTTCGTGCCTACCGCGCGGAACTGCGCATGGAAATCGGACAGTCTGGTGTAGTAATCCACCAGCGTCCTGTCCACTTTCAGCACCCTGAACGGCTGCCCGAAGAAGTGCGCCTTGATGAAAACCGACTTGGCGTAAACGCCCGACTTCTCGAACATGGCGAGGAAACGGTTGTGTTCCTCCTCGTTGAAACGGACGGTGTAGCGGAATACCGCCGGATCAAGTTTGGGATTTCTCCCGGTCTTGTTTCTTTTCTCTTTCATATAAACTTTGGATTTAGCGGATGGACGGCATAAGCCGCCGCTTGGGGTCACAGACACCGCAGGTTTGAAAAGCTTCCCGACTTCGGAGAGGAAGCCCGCCCCCTGCAAGGGCAAGTGCTTTTCGTGGCTGCTCAAAACGTTTTGAGCGGCTGAAAAGACATCTTGCTATGTTCAGGCGAACATAAAAATCCGTCGGGGCCGGATTGGGGGAATGCCTTTCAAACTCCGGGCTGCGCCACCTGCGGCGAACCCTGCCGTTCGGGTGCAAAGTTACGCCCTTAAAGCGGTATCGGACAGAGGCTTGACCCGGACAATCAGTGCCAACCGGCGCAACATGCCGCCACTTGTCGGGGAAGTGATACAGGTTCAAAAATATCCTTGTTTATTTGCAGCATGATTCAAGAAACGAACGATTTGAAGATATGAAAAATGAGGCTTTCAAATACCCGGCAAACCGCTTCGGCGGCTATTTGCCTGACCGGATACCCGAACCTTCGGATACCCGGTTTTACAATGACGCGGTGATTCACGGATTCAATGACTTCATGACGCAATGTCGTCATTCATCAGTTATCCGAATCCCTGCCCCACCGTTGAAGCGGATACGTGACGAACCGGACAGTCAGAGATTCGCGGACGCGGATATACATGTCACCGATTCCGTATCGGAGCAGGAAAACAATTCATCAACCATTAAAACCAACAGAACCATGAGTAATGAAACATTCGTTGCATTCGCAACACAGAAAGGGGGTATCGGCAAATCCACCGTCACGGCACTTGCCGCCAACTACCTCCACAACGTGAAAGGACACAATGTCGCAGTCATAGACTGCGACACCCCGCAGCACAGCATACACGGGTTGCGTGAACGTGAAACGGGACTTATCGGCGGGAGCCTCTATTTCAAGGCACTCGCGTGTGACCACTTCCGCAAGATAAGGAAGAACGCCTACCCGGTCATCGCAAGCGACGCCCTTAACGCCCTCGATGATGCCGAAAGGATGCTTGCCGAAGAAGAGGTGAAACCCGACATCGTGTTTTTCGACATGCCGGGAACCCTGAAAAGCAACGGCGTGGTCAAGACCCTCTCGCAGATGGACTACATCTTCGCGCCCATGAGTGCCGACCGTTTTGTCGTGGAAAGCACCCTGCAATTCGCTGTGATGTTCCGTGACAACCTCATGACGACGGGACAGGCGAAAACAAAAGGGCTGTACCTGTTCTGGACGATGGTGGACGGCAGGGAGAAGAACGGGCTTTACGACCTGTATGAGGATGTGATCGCCGAGATGGGGCTGCCGGTGCTGTCCACCCGCCTGCCCGACAGCAAGAAGTTCCGGCGCGACCTCTCGGAAGAGCGCAAGAGCGTGTTCCGCTCGACCATCTTCCCGATGGATGCGTCCCTGCTGAAAGGGAGCGGCATCCGTGAGTTCTCGGAAGAGATAAGCCGTATCATCAGACCTCAATAATCATGGGCAGCAGGAAAGTGAACACCGAAGGCATTGACGAGGAACTGTTGATAGCCTCCATCGGCAGACGCAGGCAGGACGGGACCCTGTACCACGCGCAGGAGCCGCCCGCGCCTGCTCCCGAAGAAAAAAGCGTCCCTGAAACGGAACCGCCGCCCGCGCAATACACGGCAAAGGAAAAACCGCAGAGGGACACTGTCCGCCGCAAACGGCAGGAGGACGACTATTCCGGGCTGTTCCTCCGCCGCAACGAGATAAAGACGCGCCAGTGCGTCTATATCAGCCGCGATGTCCACAGCAAGATTCTCAAAATCGTGAACGACATCGCCGGGCGTGAAATCTCGGTAGGCGGCTACGTGGACACCGTGCTGCGCCAACATCTGGAACAGCACAAGGAGAAAATAAACGAACTGTACAAGAAACAACGTGAAGACTTGATTTGAATATGGAAAAGAACCAGAAAAACAGAAGTCCGCAGCATGACGGCGGCGGTATGCTTGCCCAAGTGCAGGCGAGTGTGGAAATCCTATCCCCCGTGCCGTTAGGCGGCAAATGCGGTGAAAAGGACTATGAACGGCTGTTCATCCGTGAAGCCGAAGTGAAGGCACGCGAGGGAAAGATGGCGTATGTGCGTCCGGAGTACCACGACCGCATCATGCGCATCACCCGTGTGATCGGGCATGACAAATTGTCGCTGTCCGCCTACATCGACCATGTGCTTACGCACCACTTCAACCAGTGCGAGGAGGCGATAAAGAGCCTTTACGCCCAGAATTACGACGCAGTATTTTAACCCTCAAAAAGAGAACGTGCATGAGTGAAACAATAAGCATGACTGATATTCTGCTGACCGTATCGGTCGGCTGCAACCTGTGGTTCCTGTTCCTGCTCCTTTATGACAGGATCATGGAAACCAGACTTGTCCGCTTCCTAAGAAGCATAGCCGGAGTGTGGCGGTCGTTGGGCGGCACGGCGGCAAAGCCCGAAACGGTAAGGGACACACCGCCCGCAGACACCCCGGACATCATCGGCAAGAGCCGTTTCAGGATGGCATCGCCCCGGACAACCGCTGCCATACCGACGCAAGAAGCCGCCACTTCGGAAAAAGGCATTGAGCTGACGGAGGAAGAGACTACTTTTGACGACGGAAACACGGAAACCGTGTCCCGTCCCGCACAAGTCCCGGAGGATAAACTCGACGAAACCTTCACGAGCCTCACGCCTTCGGAACTGGAGTTCGGGGAGGACGAGCCGGAGGAAGAAACGCCCGACGCGCCGAGGGCATCGGGAAGCAGTTTCGACGAGATAGACGATGCGGTCAGAACCGCCAAGAACCCGGAAGCGACAACGACGGAACGGGAGCGGGCGGCAAAGGTCTTCACCGACATGGAAGGGACGGAGCTGTACGAGAAGCTGATGACCGGCTCGTCTGAAATGAGCATCCGCATCAAGGGACTTATCGAAATCCGGCTGAAGAAGAATAAACCGAAAAAGGATTTTGTCGTCCCGGACAGTATTGAGAACTTCGACATCCGCAACTATGTATAACGACTAAAAAAGAATGAGAATGAAAACGTAAGACGGCATCACCCACGCGCACGGCGGTACAAGGTACAGCCAATTCGCAACGGACACACCCAAGTCCGTAGAAACAAACGGGCAACCCACTAAACCAAAGTAAAGTAATCGAGTATCAACCGCCCGACAAAGGACCATCCACCCTTTGGACGGCACAAAACAAGAACAGTTTATGAACAAGAACAACAGACAGAAACTTATCCTCTCTGCGGCACTTCTGGTTGCCGCAACCGCCTCCGCCTTCGCGCAGGGAAACGGCATCGCGGGCATCAACGAAGCCACCTCTATGGTGAGTTCGTACTTCGACCCCGGCACGAAACTCATCTACGCCATCGGCGCGGTAGTCGGGCTTATCGGGGGCGTGAAAGTGTATGGGAAATTCTCGTCCGGCGATCCCGACACATCCAAGACTGCCGCCTCGTGGTTCGGGGCGTGCATCTTCCTGATTGTCGCCGCCACCATCCTGCGCTCATTCTTCCTTTAATAAACAATGTATGGCTGAATACCCGATAAACAAGGGTATCGGCCGTCCGGTAGAGTTCAAGGGTTTGAAGGCTCAGTACCTCTTCATCTTCTGCGGAGGTCTGCTGGCTCTCTTCGTCCTGTTCGTCATCCTCTACATGGTCGGCATCGACCAGTGGGTATGTATCGGCTTCGGCGTGGCATCGTCTTCCATCCTCGTATGGCAGACCTTCGCGCTGAACGCCCGGTACGGCGAACACGGACTGATGAAATTAGGGGCAACAAGGAGCCATCCCCGATACCTTATCAACCGGCGGCGGATCACCCGATTATTCAAACGGAAACGAAAGGAAGAAACGACATGAGGAATACATCCAAAATGACAACACTGGAAAACAAGTTCCCGCTATTGGCGGTGGAGCAAGGTTGCATCATCTCCAAAGACGCCGACATCACGGTGGCTTTCGAGGTGGAACTGCCGGAGCTTTATACCGTGACGGGTGCGGAGTACGAGGCTATACACGGCTGCTGGTGCAAGGCGATCAAGGTGCTGCCGGACTTCTCCGTCGTCCACAAGCAGGACTGGTTCATCAAGGAGAAGTACACGCCGGAACTTCACAAGGACGACATGAGTTTTTTGAGCCGCTCTTTCGAGCGGCACTTCAACGAGCGACCGTACCTGAAGCACACGTGCTACCTCTACCTGACCAAGACGACGAAGGAGCGTAACCGGATGCAGAGCAATTTCAGCACGCTGTGCCGGGGGCATATCATCCCGAAGGAACTGGACAAGGAAACAGCCGCGAAGTTCATGGAGGCTGCGGAACAGTTCGAGCGCATCATCAACGACAGCGGCTTTGTCAGGCTGCGCCGCCTCTCCACCGACGAGATCGTGGGGACAGACGGCAAAGCCGGACTGATAGAGCGTTACTTCTCGCTCATGCCCGAAGGCGACGCCACGTTACAGGACATAGACCTCTCGGCACGGGAGATGCGCATCGGCGACAATCGCCTGTGCCTGCACACCCTGTCCGACGCGGAAGACCTTCCCGGCACGGTGGCTACCGACACACGGTATGAGAAACTCTCCACCGACCGCTCGGACTGCCGCCTCTCCTTCGCCTCCCCGGTGGGGCTGCTGCTCTCCTGCAACCACATTTACAACCAGTACGTGATTATCGACAACAGCGAGGAGAACCTTCAAAAATTCGAGAAGTCCGCAAGGAATATGCAGTCGTTATCCCGATACAGCCGGAGCAACAGCATCAACCGCGAGTGGATAGACCGCTACCTGAACGAGGCGCACTCCTACGGGCTGACCTCGGTGCGGGCGCACTTCAACGTCATGGCGTGGAGCGACGACGCGGAAGAGCTGAAGCACATAAAGAACGACGTGGGCAGCCAGCTGGCAAGCATGGAGTGCGTGCCGCGCCACAACACCATCGACTGCCCGACACTTTATTGGGCGGCTATGCCCGGCAACGCGGCGGACTTTCCGGCGGAAGAGAGTTTCCACACCTTCATCGAACAGGCGGTGTGCCTCTTCACGGAGGAAACCAACTACCGCAGCTCGCTCTCGCCCTTCGGCATCAAGATGGTGGACAGGCTCACGGGAAAACCGCTGCACCTCGACATCAGTGACCTGCCGATGAAGCGGGGCATCACCACGAACCGTAACAAGTTCGTATTAGGTCCTTCGGGCAGTGGCAAGTCGTTCTTCATGAACCACCTCGTGCGGCAATACTACGAGCAGGGCGCGCATGTGGTATTGGTGGACACGGGAAACTCCTATCAAGGGCTATGCGAGATGATACGGCGCAAGACGGGCGGCACGGACGGCGTGTATTTTACCTACACGGAGGAGAAGCCCATCAGCTTCAACCCGTTCTATACCGACGACTACGTGTTCGACGTGGAGAAAAAGGACAGCATAAAGACGCTGCTGCTGACGCTCTGGAAGTCGGAGGACGACAAGGTGACGAAAACCGAAAGCGGGGAATTGGGCAGTGCCGTGAGTGCCTACATCGAGCGCATCAGGGCTGACCGGAGCATCGTCCCCTCGTTCAACACCTTCTACGAGTACATGCGCGACGACTACCGCAGGGAACTGGCGGAACGCGACATCAAGGTGGAGAAGGAGGACTTCAACATCGACAACATGCTCACCACCATGCGGCAGTATTACCGGGGCGGACGCTACGACTTCCTGCTCAACTCGGCGGAGAACATCGACCTGCTGGGCAAACGGTTCATCGTCTTCGAGATCGATTCCATCAAGGACAACCGCGAACTGTTCCCGGTAGTGACCATCATCATCATGGAAGCCTTCATCAACAAGATGCGGCGTCTGAAAGGTGTGAGAAAGCAGCTTATCGTGGAAGAGGCTTGGAAGGCTCTCTCGTCGGCGAACATGGCTGATTACCTGCGCTATATGTACAAGACGGTGCGCAAATACTTCGGTGAGGCAATCGTGGTGACGCAGGAGGTGGACGACATCATTTCCTCGCCCGTCGTCAAGGAGAGCATCATCAACAACTCGGACTGTAAAATCCTGCTTGACCAGCGCAAGTACATGAACAAGTTCGACCAGATTCAGGCGTTGCTCGGACTGACGGAGAAGGAGAAGTCGCAGATACTCTCCATCAACATGGCGAACAACCCCTCACGGCTCTACAAGGAGGTGTGGATAGGCTTGGGCGGCACGCAGTCGGCGGTCTATGCCACCGAGGTGAGCGCGGAAGAGTATCTGGCGTACACCACCGAGGAAACGGAAAAGGTGGAGGTGTACCGTCTGGCGGAGCAATTGGGCGGCGACATCGAAGCCGCCATCCGACAGCTTGCCGAAAGACGGAGAAACAAGCAGTAAGTAATCAATAATCGGTAAAACAGATTTATCAACGAAAAAAGAAAAGCGTATGAGCATATCAAGAATGAAGATGCTGCAAGTCAGCAAGTGTCTGATCGGATTGGCGGTCATGGTGCTGCAATCCTGCGACGTGGCGGAGAACCGCCGCGACCTGCTGTGCGGGAATTGGGAAAGCGTGGAGGGCAAGCCCGACGTGCTTATCTACAAGGAGGGCGAAGCCTACAAGGTGACGGTATTCAAACGGAGCGGCATCCGCCGCAGGCTGAAACCGGAAACCTACCTCTTGCAGGAGGAGAACGGCAACCTGTTCATGAACACCGGCTTCCGCATCGACGTGGCGTATAACGAAGCCACCGACGTGCTGACCTTCTCACCGAACGGGGACTACGTGCGTGTGAAGCCGCAGCCGGAAACTCCGGCAGGAAAATAAGAACCGCTAAAATCCAAAGAAACATGAGAACAAGAATAACATTCGTCATCTGCCTGTGCCTGCTTCTCGCGGGCAGGGCTTCCGCCCAATGGGTCGTGAGCGATCCGGGCAATCTGGCGCAGGGCATCATCAATGCCTCGAAGAACATCATCCACACCTCGAAGACCGCCACGAACATGGTGAATAACTTTCAGGAAACGGTGAAAATCTACGAGCAGGGCAAGAAGTATTACGACGCCCTCAAATCCGTGAACAATCTGGTCAAGGACGCCCGCAAGGTGCAGCAGACCATACTGATGGTAGGCGACATCACGGACATCTACGTGACCAGCTTCCAGAAGATGCTGCGCGACGACAACTTCACGGTGGAGGAACTCGGAGCCATCGCCTTCGGGTACACGAAGCTGCTGGAGGAATCCAATGACGTGCTTACGGAGTTGAAGAACGTGGTGAACATCACCACGCTCTCCATGACGGACAAGGAGCGCATGGACGTGGTGGAACGCTGCCACTCCAAGATGAAGCGTTACCGCAACCTCGTGAGCTACTACACCAACAAGAATATCAGCGTGAGCTACCTGCGTGCGAAGAAGAAAAACGACCTTGACCGCATCATGGGGCTGTACGGGAGCATGAACGAAAGATACTGGTAGCCTATGGAGTTCGACAACCTTCACCAGATTCTCCGCTCGCTCTACGAGCAGATGATGCCGCTGTGCGCCGACATGGCGGGCGTGGCGAAAGGCATCGCCGGGCTGGGCGCGCTCTTCTATGTCGCCTACCGGGTATGGCAGTCGTTGGCGAGAGCCGAACCGATAGACGTCTTCCCGATGCTCCGTCCCTTTGCCGTCGGTCTGTGCATCATGTTCTTCCCTACGGTGGTGCTTGGCACGATAAACAGCGTCCTCTCGCCCGTCGTGCAGGGTACGGCGAAACTGCTCGAAACGCAGACTTTGGACATGAACAAGTACCGGGAGCAGAAGGACAGGCTGGAATACGAGGCGATGGTGCGCAACCCCGAAACCGCCTACCTCGTGTCCAACGAGGAGTTTGACAAGCAACTGGAGGAATTGGGCTGGTCGCCCTCCGACATGGTGACGATGGCGGGGATGTATATCGACCGGGGGATGTACAAGATGAAGAAGGGCATCCGCGACTTCTTCCGCGAGATACTGGAACTGATGTTCCAAGCCGCCGCCCTCGTGATAGACACCATCCGCACCTTCTTCCTCGTGGTGCTGGCGATACTCGGTCCGATAGCCTTCGCCATATCGGTGTGGGACGGCTTCCAAAGCACGCTCACGCAGTGGATATGCCGCTACATTCAGGTCTATCTGTGGCTGCCCGTGTCGGACATATTCAGCACCATACTCGCCAAGATTCAGGTGTTGATGCTCCAGAGCGACATCGAGCGCATGCAGACCGACCCCAACTTCTCGCTGGATTCCAGCGACGGGGTGTATATCGTGTTCATGATAATCGGCATCATCGGCTACTTCACCATTCCGACGGTGGCGGGCTGGATCATCCAAGCCGGGGGCATGGGCGGCTACGGGCGCAACGTGAACCAGATGGCGGGACGCGCCGGAGGCATGGCGGGAAGCGTGGCGGGTGCTACCGCAGGCAACATGGTCGGACGTGCCGGGAAACTGCTGAAATAATCAATGTGGAATTATAAACGGAAAAAGTAAAATGGAATTCAAGTCACTCAAAAACATCGAATCATCGTTCAGGCAGATACGCCTGTTCGGTATCGTCTTCCTCTCGCTGTGCGCAGTGATAACGGTATGGAGCGTGTGGAGTTCCTACCGCTTCGCGGAGCGGCAGCGGGAAAAGATCTATGTGCTGGACAACGGCAAGTCGCTGATGCTGGCACTCTCGCAGGACCTCTCGCAGAACCGTCCGGCGGAAGCGAGGGAGCATGTGCGCCGCTTCCACGAGCTGTTCTTCACGCTCTCGCCCGAAAAGAGCGCGATAGAACACAACGTGAAGCGTGCGTTGCTGCTGGCAGACAAGAGCGTGTACAACTACTATTCGGACTTCGCCGAGAAGGGGTACTACAACCGCATCATCGCCGGTAACATCAACCAAGTGCTGAAGGTGGACAGCGTGGTGTGCGACTTCAACGGCTATCCCTACCGCACCGTGACCTACGCCACGCAGAAAATCATCCGGCAGAGCAACGTCACAGAGCGCAGCCTCGTGACCACGTGCCGCCTCTTGAACTCGTCCCGTTCGGACGACAACCCCAACGGGTTCACCATCGAGGGATTCACCATCATCGAGAACAAAGATTTACAAACCATCAAAAGGTAAACGGACATGAAGAAAATCAAGAAATCACTGTGGAGTGCGTACTGGAAACTCCACGACAAAAAGAAAATGCTGGTGGAACGGCTCAAAGGGTATCTGGACGGCTTGCCGCCGAAGACACGCAGGCGCATCGTGCTGGCGATGCTCATCGCATTCGCCGCACTTGCCCTCTACACCTTCGGTAAAGCCGTCTATGACATCGGCAGGAATGACGGCAGCCGGATGGAGATAGACCATGCCGGACAGGTGGAACTGTCCGTGAAGCCGGATAACAATCACAATGTAATACCTTATTTATATGGAACAGACGAAGAATGAACCCAAGAACGAAAACAAGGCGGCTCCCGGCAACGACAAGCCGAAAAAGGAGCGCAAGCCGCTGACCGAAGCCCAACGGCTGAAACGCCAGAAAATGATAGTGCTTCCCGCTATGGTGCTGGTATTCATCGGGGCTATGTGGCTGATATTCGCCCCGTCCTCCGGCAAGGAGCAGGAGCCGGGAACAAGCGGCTACAACATCGAGATGCCCGATGCGGACAAGGAGAACCGCCGGATTATCGGTGACAAGGCGAAAGCCTACGAGCAGGGGGCAATGGAGGAACGGCAGGAGAACCGCAGCCGCGCCATGCAGCAGTTGGGCGACCTGTTCGACCGCGAAACGGTGGAAGCGGATGGGGACAGCGACTTCGACCTTGCCAATCCCGGCGGAACGGAAGAGGCGGTGAAGCCAGCACCGAAGACCATCCAGTCCTCGGCAGCCGCCTACCGTGACCTCAATGCCACGCTCGGCAACTTCTACGAGCAGCCGAAGAACGACAATGCGGAGATGGACGAGCTGCTGGAACGCATCGCCACCCTCGAATCCGAACTGGAAAGCGGAAAAGAGAGAAGCTCCACGATGGACGAGCAGGTGGCACTCATGGAAAAATCCTACGAACTGGCGGCGAAGTACATGGGCGGTCAGAACGGCACGCAGGCGGCAGCGGGACAGACCGCAGAGCCGTCCCCCGTGCAGAAAACCGGAAAGAACACGGCAAAACCCGTCAGGCAAGTGACGCATCAGGTGGTGTCCTCGCTCGGACAGCCCATGAGCAATGCCGAATTTGTCGCTTCCTTCTCGCAGGAACGCAACCGCAGTTTCAACACGGCGGTGGGCGTTACAACCGTACCGGACAGGAACACCATACCGGCATGCGTCTATGGGGCGCAGAGCGTGACGGACGGGCAGGCGGTCAGGTTGCGGCTGTTGGAGCCGATGGCGGTAGCAGACCGGATCATCCCCCGTAATGCGGTGGTGGTCGGCGCAGCCAAGATTCAGGGTGAACGGCTCGGCATCGAAATCACCTCGCTGGAACACGACGGTACGGTTATCCCGGTGGAGTTGGAGGTCTATGACACGGACGGGCAGCCCGGCATATTCATCCCCAACTCGATGGAGATGAACGCCGTCAGGGAGGTTGCCGCCAACATGGGCGGTTCGCTCGGCAGTAGCATCAACATCTCCACCAATGCCGGGGCGCAGCTCGCCTCCGACTTGGGCAAGGGGCTGATACAAGGCACGAGCCAGTACATTGCCAAGAAGATGCGCACCGTCAAAGTGCATCTGAAAGCCGGGTACAGGGTCATGCTCTATCAGGAGAAGAACTGATGTATAATCATAAGAAATCCAATCAATAACAACAACCCACTAAATTCAAAGTAAAATGAGAAAAGTAATCATGATGTTTGCCCTCGCTATGGGCATCGCAACTGCCAACGCGCAGGAAAACGTAACCGTTGAAACGACCAACGGAAGTGAAGAACTGACCTTGACAAAAGAGGTCTATCCGCAGAAGGAGGCGGACGGCGACCTGTATCACGGTCTGACGAGAAAGCTGGGCTTTGACCGCATGGTTCCCCCGCACGGCTTGGAAGTGACCTACGACAAGACCGTGCATGTCATCTTCCCGGCGGAGGTGCGCTATGTCGATTTAGGCTCGCCCGACCTGATTGCGGGCAAAGCCGACGGAGCGGAGAACGTCATCCGTGTGAAGGCTACCGTGAGGAATTTCCCGAACGAAACCAACATGTCCGTCATCACGGAGGACGGGAGTTTCTACACCTTCAACGTGAAATACGCCGCCGAACCGCTGCTGCTCAACGTGGAGATGTGCGACTTCATCCATGACGGCGAGGCGGTGAACCGTCCGAACAACGCGCAGGAAATCTACCTGAAAGAATTAGGCAGCGAAAGTCCGATGCTGGTGCGCCTTATCATGAAGTCCATCCACAAGCAGAACAAACGTGAGGTGAAGCATATCGGCTGCAAGCGTTTCGGCATCCAGTACCTTCTGAAAGGCATCTACACGCACAACGGGCTTCTGTATTTCCACACGGAAATCAAGAACCAGAGCAACGTGCCTTTCGATGTGGACTACATCACATGGAAAATCGTGGACAAGAAGGTGGCGAAGCGTACCGCCGTGCAGGAGCGTATCATCCTGCCGCTCCGCGCGCAGAACTACGCCACGCTCGTGCCGGGCAAAAAAAGCGAACGCACGGTCTTCACGATGGCGAAGTTCACCATACCCGACGGCAAGTGCCTCGTGGTGGAGCTGAACGAGAAGAACGGCGGCCGTCACCAGTCCTTCGTGATCGAGAACGAGGACTTGGTGCGCGCCAATACCATCAACGAACTTCAAGTGCGCTGACCATGAGAAAGTACATCGCAATAATCATCGCGTCGCTTGCCCTGTTCACGGGGCAGGCGCACGCCCAGCGATGCCTGCCGAAGATGCAGGGCATCGAGGTCAGGGCGAATCTGGCGGACGGCTTCAAACCCGGCGGCAACGACGGCGGGTACAGTTTCGGGGCGGCTCTCTCCACCTACACGAAGAAGGGGAACAAATGGGTGTTCGGAGGTGAGTATCTCCTGAAAAACAACCCGTACAAGGACACCGCCATACCTGTGGCGCAGTTCACGGCGGAAGGCGGCTACTATTTCAAGATACTTTCCGATGCCCGTAAAATCGTGTTCGTCTATGCGGGGGCTTCGGCTCTCGCCGGGTATGAATCGGTGAATTGGGGCGAAAAAGTGCTGCATGACGGTTCGACACTGCACGACCGGGACGCCTTCATCTACGGCGGTGCGCTGACGCTCGATGTAGAGTTTTACGTGGCTGACCGTATCGCCCTGCTCGCCAACCTCCGGGAGCGTTGCCTGTGGGGTGGCGACACGAAGAAGTTCCATACCCAATTCGGGGTGGGACTGAAATGTTATATATAACATTTGAACCCATATGTTAGCTTTCAATTTATGTTGTATAATAATTGTATTTAACTTGTGAACAGTTAGTTGTGTGTTTTGGGAACAACATATTTATTTATATAATCCATTGAGAAAAGCTATGATGTCAGG